>JASEGW010000034.1 GCA_030017825.1 bacterium
TTAATAGGACATTTTTATTTTGCTTAAATAGGACATTATCATTTTGCTGTTACATCCTTTATAATAAAAAAGTTGTAGAACTATTTAGTTTTTTTATCAAAAGTTAAATTATCTAACTTTTGATTTATTTCTGTAAGAAGATTAATTATTCTTATCTGCTCTTTATCTTCTTTTTTTTCTTCTTCTTCGATAGATTCTTTAAAAAAAAGGGAAGCAATGGTTGCTGTAAGAGTGCCAAAGAGACCAATTCCAGCAAGCATCATAAATATTCCTAAAACACGGCCTAAGCAAGAGATTGGGTAAATATCTCCATAACCAACTGTTGTTAAGGTTACTACACTCCACCAGAAAGCGTCAAATAGTGTGTTAATATTTTCATTAATACCTTTTTCTAGTATAAACATAGCTATAGTTCCAAAAGATAATATTGATAAGGTAATAGCAGTTATATAAACAAAAGTTTTTTTGACAAAAACAGTAGAAAGTTGTCTTATGGTTCTAATAAGTAATGCAAAAGCTATAGCTAATCTTAATAAACGGAGAAGGCGAACTAACCTAAGAAGTCTTCCAAATCTTAATATCTGAACAGACTGTATAAGAGGAATTGATGATATAAAATCTATCCAATGATACTTTAGATATAGCTTTTTTGATTTAGAGGTATAAAGACCGTAAAAGAATTCTCCTAAAAATACAAAACAAACAAAGGTATCGATATATACACATTGCAGTTTTGCTTCTTTAGATAATTCAATAGTAGCATCAAGCAGTAATAATACTAAGACTACGATAGTAAAAATTATAATAAGAATATCAACAAATCTAATTGTATCTTTAATGTGAGGTTTTTTATTTTCTTCCATAGTTATTTTATAATTACTTTTTTTCTACCTTTGGTAATACTTCCTATTAAATATGCTTTTTCACCAAGAAAGGATAGGTGTTCCATGATGGAGCTAACATCTTCTTTATTAACTATAATGCATATCCCAATTCCCATGTTAAATGTTTTAAACATTTCTTCTTCAGAACTGTTGCCTCTTTTCCATATAGTACTAAATATTTTTGGAACCTTCCAGCTATTTTTGTTTATTTCAGCATTAACTCGAGAAGGGAGTATTCTTTGAATATTTTCAATTAACCCTCCACCAGTAATATGGGAAATCCCCATAATAGGATATTTATCTATTAGACTTAAGATGGGTTTTACATATATTTTAGTAGGTGTAAGAAGGCTTGAGGAGAACTTAATAAGCTCTTGAGGGGGAAAGATTTTTCTAATGAATGAAAAGCCATTACTATGCACTCCTGATGAAGCAATGCCAATAATTTGATCAGAGGGCTTTATGCTGTTTCCGTTTATAATTTTAGAACGATCTAAAATACCTACACAAAAACCCGCTAAGTCATATTCGTTTTCTTGATAAAAGCCAGGCATTTCTGCTGTTTCTCCACCTAAAAGAGCACAGTTAGCTATTTTACATCCCTTAACAATACCTGATACTACAGCTTCAGCTACTCTGCTATTTAATTTACTTGTAGCAAAATAGTCAAGCATAAAAAGAGGTTGAGCACCCATTGCTATGACATCATTTACACACATGCCTACTAAATCTATACCAATAGTGTTATGCTTGTTGGCTAAAACAGAAATCTTTATTTTTGTACCTACGCCATCGCAACTAGAAACAAGAATGGGATCGTTAAGATTTGTAAAATTTGGAGCAAATAAACCACTAAAACCTCCGATATCAGTTAACACTTCTGGCCTAAAGGTAGGACGAACTAATCTTTTAATTTTAGAGACAAAAAGATTTCCTGCTTTAACATCTACACCAGCATCTTTATAAGTAAATGAGGTCATTATTATCTCCTAATCATTTTTTATTATTGTCAAAATTTAACATACCATTTCTTTGATTAATTGTAACTATTCAGCATAAACCTAAATTTTTAAATTTCGCACTAAGGAAATATGTTGTTACATTGAAGATTGCTGAATAGTTACGTTTAATTTCATTTTTATTTGACAGTATAATTTTACTACAGCGGAAGATCTTAGTAGTCACATGATATTCTAAAATAATTCAGTCCATCATCTTTGTAATATTCTAAGCTTGTATTAGTATTATTTATTTCAATATTTTTTATCTTTACTTTATACCTTTTCTTTGTCTTAATACTATTAGAAAAAAGATCGCTATTTTCTATATCATATTCAAGCGCTAAAATAGCTATTCCTAAATCATAATCTATATTTAAATAAAGGTCTTCTGCATCTGTTCCCATATGATGGCCAATAACTCTTCCTTTATAAGTGTACCCATTTCTATATATATGATGTTTATAAAAATAACATCGAGCATTTTTAACACTATTATTTGCATATTCTAAAATTAGATTTGTTTTGCCAAAAGAGGTGGAGACACCATATAATCTTCCCCATTTACATGGAAGGCCGCCTGCTTCATCTTCACCAACGAAATCTCCATAGATTGTAAAGCTTTTTATTATGGGTAAATAATTAGACAGTTCAATAGAAAAGTCAAATCCAGCAAGTTGATTATTGTCTAGTTTCCCAGGCTCATTTTCGTGGCTTGCTAAAAATACCTTCCAGTAATCACTAATGCTTAACTTTTCTCTTCCATCTCCACCAAAGATTATAACTCTATTTAAACTAAAGTTAAATATTTTAAAAGGTGTAAAATTGACTCTTATCCCAGTTAAATAGGGATTAGGAATAACTCTATCCTCTTCTAGTCTTGTTAAGAACCAGAAAAACTTAGTTTTGCCTAAATAAGGTAGTACTGTTGGTTTATTGTTTGATAGCATTCCTAGTTTAAATGGTTCTGTGTTATTTGAGAGAAGCATTGAGCTGTGAAGACCTGGCCCAAACCAGAGAGTTTTTTTCCCAAGAGTAATCTTTATATTTCTAATATCAATATCAAGATAACCTTCCAATAGTTTAACATTACCATTTATTAACTCTGGATTAAGATAAATATTTAAGTCTTTCAGAAAGTTATGCTTAGCTTTAATGCCAAGCTCAAAATTAGTTTTTTTATCATAACTTCTTGCAAAGTTTTCTTCAAGAACATAGTTCTTGTTAATTAAAATTGGCTTAAAATATATGCTATCTATTTTTGCATGTAAAGGTTCAAGATTTAGTAGGAAGATTAGAATTATTAGGATGAGTATCATTATTTTAGGGCATTTTTAGTAATAGCATAAACTGTTACAACTTTAAACAATATTTCTAAGGTGTCCATAAAGGACTTCTTTAAGGTAATTTTTGTTTCAAGTGTCTCAGGAACTACAATCATATCTCCTGGTTCAATATTTTTAAATCTTAGGAAAGAACTCCTTGCGCTTCCGTCAACTTTCATGATATGAATCGCATCTTTGTCAGCTCTTTTGGTAATTCCACCAACCTCCTTAAGATAATAGTTGACAAAAGCTCCTTCTTTGTGAAGAATAGCTCCTGGATTATAAACAGATCCAATTATTATTACTGAATTTGGTTTTTTCGGAATAAAGAGATAATCTCCCCTCTCTAAAGAAATATCATATTTAGAGCCAGCACACTTGTCTAATTCAGTTAATTTTATAACCATTCTTCCTTTTTTGGACTGTTCTAAAAAAGATCTTATAAAAGTTTCTTTTTCTCTTAAGCTTTTAAGTTGCGCATTTTCCTCTTCCTTGGGTAGATTTATTTTTTCTATTTTCTGCTCTTCTTTTAGAAGAGACATTTTCTGTTCAAAGAATAGCTTTTCTATTCCCTCTTCTTCTTTTTTTATAATGGATTTTCTAATAAATATTGCACCTTTTAGGAAAGCTTCTTCTGTAAATCCACCGGCTCTCTTAATTACACTGCTTAACAATTCATTTTTACTAATTACATATTCTCCTGGAAGTTTAAACTCACCTTCTAATTTTATTGTATCATGAGCAAGCCATTCAGGAATCATGCGAATAAATAAAACATCATTTTTTTCTAATTTAATATCATGCGATTGATCGCCATTTAATGCTTTTCTTAAATTTACGGAAATTATATTGGTAGTTCCATCCTCAAGAATACGCGATAATTCAGCTTTATCTAAATATGCTTCTTCCTTTAAATTACCTCCTTTTATGATTAAATCACTAATTTTCATATTTTCAGATAAAGGATGAATTCCTGGTGCCCTTACATAACCTTTTATACTCACCATAGGCTTATCTTTAACTTCCCACTTTGAATATATCTTTATAGTATCAAATTCGTTTAATATTAGATCTTGACTTTTATCGCCATTAAGAAGTTTACCTAAATTAAAAGTAATTAATTTTGGATGAAAGTCAGGAGAAATCAGTCTTATAATCTCAGCATATTCAAAATATGTTTCTGCTAAAAGTTTTCCTTCTGAAATTATATCGCTAAGTTTCATATTAGATTTTAATTCATATTTACCTTGATACAGTACATTTCCTTCTAAGTTAACATATTGATATACCTTACTTGAAATAGGCGCAACTAAGATTATATCATTATTATAAAGATCTATATCTAAATTGATTTTTTCTTTTAGTAATTTTTCATAATTAATATCATAAACAATTCTCTTTTTATGAGCTTCAATTCTTTCTATTTGAATTCTCTGAGTATAACCTGAAGGGATAATTCCTCCAGCTAAATTCAGTGCTTGGGCAAGGGTGATTCTATCCTTAAATTCATATATATATGGCGACCGATGAACACACCCAGTAATTCCCACTACTGGTCCTATTACCGGAACAAATATTGTATCCCCATTTTCTAACCTAATATCATTACTCTTATCTCCTTCTAGAAGAAAATCATATAGATCAATTATTTTTATTTCTTTATTATTACGAATTAATTTTATCTTACGCATAGTTCCTCTTTTACTAGGGCCGCCAGCAACATAAAGAGCATTATATAAGGTAGCTAAGGAACTTACTGTATAACAACCAGGATTTTTAATCTCACCAAGTACAAATACTTGCATGGTTCGTAGTTCACCCATAGTTATATTCAAGGAAAAGTCAGTATAAATTTTGGAAAGTTCTTTATAAATTAGATTTTCTGCCTTTGAAAAAGAAAGGCCAGAAATCACTATTGCTCCAACTTTAGGTATAAATATATTTCCATTTCTATCAATGATGACATTAAACGACATAGCTACTTTTCCCCAAATATTAATAATTAGCTCATCGCCTGGGCCTAAAATATAATCAAGTCCCACAGGAACATTTGCAATAGGAGCAAAAGTGCTAATTCCTTGTTCAAATAAATCATATCCAAATTGCTTTAAGTTTTTATCAATAGTTGAAGGTATTTTACCTGATAGAATAGATTCAATTTGTGATGTTTCTTCTTTTGCTATAGGTTTTTCTTTTGAAGGAAGTTGTTTTTCAAATTCTTCCTTTTTTGATTTTAGTTCTTTAGCTTTAATAGCTTTATCATACAACTCTTTATTAAGACTATCCATTGTGGGAATAGCTGAGCTTTCTTCAATATCGGTAAACATTTTTGCAAGAATTATTTGATTTGAAAACAATAAAATTGTTAAAATGCTTATACTTATAATACTTCTTGTTATTCTGCTCTTCATCTTACTTCCTTTCTAAAAAGTAAAGTTATATTAGAAATATTAATCCCTTGTTTTTCAAGATATTCTAAGAAAAAAGCTAAAAAGATGCCCATAAATATAGATAGAAATCCTGATAGCAAAACATTTAGCTTTATCTTAGGTTTTATCTTTTTTGTAGGAGGAATGGCTTTATCTAAAATTTCTATTTTAGTAACCTCACTGGCTTCTAATATCTTAGCCTTTTCATATTCTTCTTGTAAAAGCTTATAAATCATCTCTTGAATCATGACGTTTCTCTTTAATCTCATTAAATTTAGACCCACTGCTGGTAGTTCTTTAAAAGGAATTATTGTTAAGCCAGATTCAGAGATATTCTTTTTATAATAATGAGGATTACCATTTCCAAATTCCATTTGAGAAAGTTGTTTTTTAAGTTGGACTATCTCTAATTGTTTTTTCTCAAATTCAGGATGGTCGGTAGAAACATAACTCTTCATAACTCCAAGTTGGACTTCTATAGTAGCAATATGAGCTTTTAATTCTGCAGCTGCTTTGATTGCTTCCTCTATTTCTGTATTTAGGGAAATTGTTTTATTTTTTTCCTGAAAACCCCTTAGAGAATCTTCTGCTTGCTTGAGATTCTCTAAAGTCTTATCTAATTGCTCTTTAATAAAAATACGATTAGTTTTTTGTATGGATAAACTGCTATTCTGTAGATAGTTTTGTAATTCTTGAATATAAGCATTCGCAATATCAGAAGCTAACTCTGGATTTTTTAACTGTACTTTAACTACAATAAGCCCTTCTTTCTCTTGGTTAATAGAAGTTGCATTCTTTAAAGTTATAACTGCTACTTCCATATTTTTTGCTTCTTCTTTAGATTTTAATTTAAAATAATCTATTAGGCCATACTTCTTAATTATTCTTTCAGCGATATTTCTGCTCTTTAAAATAGATATATGGTGATCTTTGCTATCTCCTATCCCTGATAAAGAAGCTAAGTTACCAAAAGAGCTTTGAGAAAGAACCTTTGAAAGCAAATTTCCTTGATTTTTTGTAGGAGGAAGTATAGTAGTAAAGGCTTCATATATTTTAGGCATTGATAAGCTCACTACAAAAGTTAAAAAAGTAGTAAAGAAAAAGATAGATATTAGTACTTTCCTATATTTATATATAACATTTAAATAATCTATAAAATTTATCTCTTCTTCGATGGGAAACGAGCTTAAATTATTTTCCATATTTATGTAAACCTTTCTTAAATCCTTTGAAGTTTTTTTATTTCTTCAATAACCCTTTTTGAGGTGCCTTGATTTTCTGTTGATACTTTATATGCATTTAATCCTAGTCTTTTGCGTTTATCTTTATTTAACAAAAGATCAGATATTACATCTACTAAAGATACCTTATTTCCTACTTGAATGCAAGCTTTTTTATCTTTAAATAGTTCCATAATATCTGCAAAGTTTTCCATAAAAGGGCCAAAGATTATAGGCTTTTTAATAAAAGCTGGTTCAATAATGTTATGCCCTCCCGCAGGGACAAAAGATCCACCCATTATTACTAAGGTAGCAATGTGATAAAATTTTATTAGTTCTCCTATAGTGTCTAGAATTATAACATCTACTTCTTTTTTTGACCTTTGAGTATACTTAAAATATGAAATATTCTTTTTTATTAAGATACTCTCTATCCTCTCAACTCTATTTAAATGTCTGGGAGCAATAATTAATCTTAGATCTGGAAAATCTTTTTTTAGGATATTAAAACTTTCTAGAAGTATCTCTTCCTCCCCTTTATGCGTACTTCCTGCTACAATTATTTTATTGGAGGTAGATAAGTATAAAGATTCCAGTAATTTTTTCTTTTCTTCCTTCTCGTATTGTGGATATACTTGATCAAATTTAGAATTTCCACAAATTTTTACTTTATTATGTCTTGCTCCTAAATATATAATACTTTTTACTTCTTTTTCTGATTGCATACAAAATAAACTATGCTTATTTAAAACTTCTTTAGCAAAATATTTAGGGATCATCTTATATCTAACAAAACTTTTTTGAGATATTCTTCCATTGGCTAAGATTACAGGGATATTCATTTTATTGGCTAAATGTAAAAAGTTTGGCCAGATTTCAGTTTCTAAAATAATAATTAAATATGGGTTAATTTTGTTTAATACTTTTTTTATAATCCAATAAATATCAAAAGGAAAATAAAATAAAAATTCAATTCCATCTACCTTTTTTAGGGCTACTTCAAAGCCAGTATTAGTCCAAACAGAAAGAATAATTTTTTTTTTAGGGAACTCTTTTTTAACTTCTTTAATAATAGGATAAGATGCTAGTACTTCTCCTACTGAAACAGCATGAATCCAAATACAACTTTGTAGAGAAAGATTCTTTCCAATAAAGATGCCTAATTTTTCTAAAATATTACTCTTTGTTTGGAATATTTTTGATTTGAGGTAAAAGTAAGGTAGGTATAAAGATGCAATAATTATGATTAAGGCATTATAGATTACATAGTATATACTCATGAATATCCGTTACTCATAGTGCTATAGTACCACTTATGTGTTCTATGGTTTAATTATGATTAACTATTCTTTTGATCTTAGAATTTGATAGAAATAAATTTATGTTTCTGTAGGATAATTTCCATCAAAACAAGCAGTGCAAAATTTATTTCCATCATCGCCTACAGATTTCAAAAGTCCGGAAATGCTCAAATATCCTAAGCTATCTACATTTAAATAATTTTTGATCTCTTTCATGCTACGATGAGCAGCTAAAAGCTTATCTCTTTCAGGAGTGTCAATTCCATAAATACAAGAATATTTTATAGGAGGCGAACTTACGCGAAAGTGAATGCTCGCAACACCGCTATTTCTCAATAAAGATAGTATTTTTTTAGAAGTAGTTCCTCTTACAATAGAATCGTCAACCAAGACTATCCTTTTTCCTTTAAGAACATTAAGGATAGGATTAAGCTTTATTTTTACTCCAAAGTCACGAAATATTTGCAGAGGGCTAATAAAAGTTCGACCAATGTAATGATTTCTCATTAAACCAATATCATAGGGAATACCTGATTCTTCGGAAAAACCTAAAGAGGCTGAAATGCCAGAGTCGGGAACAGAAATAACTACGTCAGCATCAGCAGGATGCTCTAAAGCAAGTTGTTGACCAATTTTTTTACGAATGTTATGAACATTTTGTCCAAAAAGGTTACTATCGGGACGAGAAAAATATATATATTCAAAAATACATTGAGCATGTTTTTTTGGAGTCGAAAATTTAAGAGAATTTAAGCCATTTTTATCAATTACTACAATCTCGCTTGGTTCTACATCTCTAAGGTGTTCTGCTTCTACTAAATTTAAGGCACAAGTTTCAGAAGCTAGAATATAAGAATTATTTAATTTTCCAATACTTAAAGGACGAAAACCAAAAGGATCTCTAATGCCGATTAATTTATCAGGAGTCATAAGTATCAGAGAATACGAGCCATTAATTAACGGTAAAGATTCCAATAGGGCATTAATGAGATTTTCTTTTTTTGAACAAGCCAAGAGATGAAGCAATACTTCGCTATCAGAAATGGTTTGAAAAATGGAACCATTTTGCTCCAGTTTATTTCGTAAGTCTTTAGCATTAATAAAATGGCCATTATGGGCAATAGCAAGTTTTCCTCTAATATAATTAATAACTAGCGGTTGGGCATTAATGAATGCTGAACCACCAGCTGTTGAATAACGAGTATGACCAATGGCTATATTTCCTGGAAGTGTGTTCAAGACTTCTTCGATAAATATATGTGTAACTAAGCCATTTTTTTTATAAAAAAGAAGCTCGCCTTTGTGGGAAGTAGAAATGCCAGCACTCTCTTGACCACGATGTTGGAGAGCAAAAAGTCCTAAATAAGTTAATTTTGCAGCATCTTCGTGATTATAGACACCAAAGAGACCACAGGCATCATGAAATTTATCTGAAAAATCATTAAGTGTATTCATAATGGTAATTTAAGCAATAGATTGTAAATTATTATAAAGAAGCTGCAAGATAAAGATTTATAGTTACAAGTTAAGAATTGAAAATAACTTTTCAAATGCAAGTGAGAAATAAATTTAAATCTTATTTCTTATTCTTAGTTTTTCTATATTAATCCTATGCGTTTATATATAAAGTCGATATATTTTATATAAGCATTTAAATTAAAACAAGCTTCTATTTCTTGAGGCGATAAGAGTGCTAGTACTTTTTGATCCTTTAATAGTAATTCTTTAAAGCTTTTATTTTCCACCAAAACTCTCTTAGTGTTATGTTGAACCAAAAGATAAGCTTCTTCGCGAATAATACCTTTTTCCACCAAGGCAAGGAGTACTTTTTGGGAAAATATTAGACCATGGGTACGCATAACATTGTTCATCATTGTAGCTTTGTTTACTACCAAATTACTAATTATGTTGATAAATTTTTTAATCATATAATCTAGCAGAGAAGTGCTGTCAGGAATAATCATGCGCTCGTTTGAGGAGTGAGTTATGTCTCTTTCGTGCCAAAGAGAAATGTTTTCCATAGCTACTTGGGATTTACTTCTAACTACACGAGCTAACCCACAAATACGTTCTGCGGTAATAGGATTTCTTTTATGGGGCATAGCAGAAGAACCTTTTTGAGTAGGGGAAAAGTATTCTTCTACTTCATTAATATCAGTGCGCTGTAGATTTCTGATTTCATTAGCAAACTTTTCTAAAGAGCTAGCAATAATGGCTAAGGTAGAGATATATTGAGCATGTCGATCTCTTTGGATAATTTGAGTAGAGACAGGAGCAACTTCAAGAGAAAGCTTTTTGCATACATATTCTTCTACAAAAGGATCAATATGAGCATAAGTGCCCACAGCTCCAGATAATTTCCCAAAATTTATGTTAGCGATAGCATCTGTTAGACGTTTGATATTTCTCTCGGTTTCACAATACCAAATGGCTATCTTCAACCCAAAGGTAATAGGCTCAGCATGCACTCCATGAGTTCTGCCTATCATAAGGGTATTTTTGTGTTCTAAAGCTTTTTTTGCTAATTCATCTTTTAAGTGATGCAAGTTTTCCAAGATAATGTTGCCAGATTCTCTCATCAGGACTACTAAACAGGTATCCAAAACATCAGAGGAGGTCAACCCTAAATGAATATAACGAGAAGACTCTCCAACATATTCTGCTACATTGGTTAAAAAGGCTATTACATCGTGGTTTACTTCTTCTTCAATTTCTTTAATGCGATTAACACTGAAATTTGCTTTTAGTTTAATCTCATCTAAAGCTTTTTTGGGAATGTTGCCCAATTTTTCATGAGCTTCACAAGCTAAAATTTCAATTTGCAACATAGTGCTAAACTTATTCTCTTCTGACCAAATATTAGCCATCTGAGGGAGGGTATATCTCTCGTGCATGAATATGTTATTCCTTTCTATTCTCTTTCTTCTATCTTCTGCCTTCTGGCAACTGACTTATTTACTCCCATTCAATAGTTCCGGGGGGCTTAGAGGTAATATCGTAGACAACTCTATTAGCTCCCATGACTTCATTGATAATTCTATTAGCAATTTTATCTAATATCTCGTAAGGAAGTTTTACCCAATCTGCAGTCATACCGTCATGGCTATGAACTGCTCTAAGACCAATTACATATTCATAGGTTCTTTTATCGCCCATAACTCCCACTGTTTTAACAGGAAGAAGTACAGCAAAAGACTGCCAGATGTTGCGATAAAGCTTGTAATTTTTAATTTCTTCTTGAACTATATAATCTGATTCTCGCAAGATATCTAATCTTTCTTCGGTAATCGCACCAATAATTCTAACCGCAAGCCCGGGACCTGGAAAAGGATGCTGCCAGACAATTTCATCGGGAAGCCCTAATTCCTTTGCTAAAAGCCTTACTTCATCTTTAAATAAATCTCGTAAGGGCTCAATTAATTTTAATTTCATGGTAGAAGGAAGGCCGCCAACATTATGGTGAGTTTTAATAGTAGCTGATGGTCCTTTAATAGAAACGCTTTCAATTACATCTGGATACAAGGTTCCTTGAGCTAAAAATTTTATATTTCCTAACTTAGAAGCTTCTTCTTCAAATACCGCAATAAATTCATTCCCAATAATTTTTCGTTTTTCTTCAGGATCTACAACATTGTTAAGTTTTTCTAAAAATCTATTCTTGGCATCTACATAATCTAGATTAATGTGAAAATTTTTTTGAAATATTTCTATAACTCTTTCCAGTTCATTTTTTCGCAGAAGCCCATTGTCAATAAACATACAGATAAGTTGATCGCCAATGGCCTTGTGTGCCAAGGCTGCAGCGGTAGAAGAATCTACCCCACCACTTAAAGCACAAAGAATCTTTTCCTTGCCTACAGTTTTCTTAATATTTTCACAAGAGCTTTCGATAAAAGACTTCATATTCCAATTAGCGGTGCAGTTACAAACATTATGTAAGTAATTTTCTATAATTTTTTTTCCGTAGTTTGTATGGGTAACCTCAGGGTGAAACTGAACACCATATAAATTCTTAGCTTTGTTTGCTATTGAAGCAACTGGTGTATTGGAAGTTTGAGCAGTTACTTCAAAGTCAGCAGGAATCTCAGTGATATAGTCTCCATGGCTCATCCATACAAAAAATTTATTTTTAATACTTCGAAATAACTTAGAAGAGTCTAAAATCTCTATAGAAGTTCTACCGTATTCATGTTTATCAGCTTGAACTACATTACCTCCTAAAGCATAAACCATCCATTGCATACCATAGCAGATAGCAAGTATAGGAATATTTAGTTTGAAGATATGAGAGTCGCCATGAGGTACCTTTTTATCATAGACACTGGCAGGACCACCGGAGAGAATAATTCCCTTGGGTTTAAGTTTCTTTATTTCGGAAATAGAAGTATTGTAAGGTAAGATTTTAGAATATACTTTATGCTCTCTAATGCGTCGGGCGATAAGTTGAGTATATTGAGAGCCAAAGTCAAGAATTAAGATTGCATCTTTACTCATCTGACACATAGTATTAAATTTTTCCCATTCCGATATGCTGAGCTTGTTGAAAAACCTTACCTTCTGTTTTAATGGAAGGGGCAATAATAATTTCAGTTAATTGCATTTCTCGAATATTTTTGGCGCCACACATTCCCATTGAAGTTTTGAGGGCACCTAGCAAATTTTGGGAACCATCATCAAGATGAGCAGGACCAAATAAGATTTCCTCTAATGTGCTTGTAATTCCTACGTATATTCTAGTTCCTCGAGGTAGGTTTTTATGAGGAGTGGCCATTCCCCAATGATAACCTTTTCCAGGAGCTTCTTTAGATTTAGCAAAAGCAGAGCCAACCATTACAGCATCTGCGCCAGAAGCAAAAGCTTTACAAATATCTCCTCCTACGCTCATTCCACCATCAGTAATAATAGGAATATAACGCGAGGTTTGCTTGAAATGGAAATCTCGAGCTGCGGCACAATCTGCAGTGGCTGTAACCTGAGGTATTCCAACTCCCAAAACACCACGTGTAGTGCAGGCTGAACCAGGGCCAACTCCTACCATAAGCCCGCTTATACCGCAATCCATGAGCTCTAAAGCACTTTCGTAAGTTACGCAATTGCCAACAATTATTGGAATATTCATATTAGTGCAAAAATTTTTAAAATTTAAATGAGTGAATTTGCTAGTAGAAACATAACGAGCAGAAGTAATTGTTGCTTGAACTACAAAAATATCTGCACCGGCTTCTTGGGCGATAGCTCCAAATCTTTCAGCTTTTTGAGGAATGCTTGATACTACAGCTATAGCTCCAGCATCTTTTATTTCTTTAATTCTTTTGGAAATAAGTTCTTCTTTTATAGGAGTAAGATACATATTTTGGAGAATATTAGTGGCTTGAGCAGGAGTGGCCATAATAATGTCGTTTAAAATTTCTGTAGGGTCGTCATATCGGGTTTGAATTCCTTCCAAGTTCAGAACCGCAAAGCCTCCTAATTTAGACATATGGATAGCAAAATTAACATCTACTACTCCATCCATAGCTGCAGCAATAATAGGGATGTCAAAGTTAAAATTATGAAAATTGAAACTTATATCCACATCATCAGGATTAATAGGAACAATTCCCGGAACTAAGGCTATTTCATCAAAACCATAACAACGACGAGCTTTTCTACCCCTGCCAATGAACATTCCCATATTAAAAACCCTCCTTTTTTCTTTACGATTATATTAATCGGGTTATCTTTTGTCAATAAAAATAATAAAAGCCTTAAAAAAGAAAAGAGCTTTTATTATATTAGACTTACTGCGAAATAAATCAGTTATTTTACAAAAATGCTATAATTCC
>JASEGW010000035.1 GCA_030017825.1 bacterium
GGATTTAAAATACTTAGATCAAATACCGAAAAACTTATGCTTAAGTACTTAGAAGAAGGGAGATAGTAGAAGAGAATACTAACAGATAGTGCTTCTTCATACTAGTGATTAATGCACTATTTATATGAAGAACATATAGCGGTTATTAAGCAAAAGTGTTCATAAATTAAAGGAAGCTTATAATAAAATGATCACTTTTGCTTAATACATACTATAAGGGAGGAAGATTGAAGTATTTTATAGTTGTGGGGATAATTTTAATAATAGGAAGTAACTTAAATCCTTTATATGCTGAAAAGGAGGATAGTTATTTTGAAAAAAGTTTTAAATTAGAAAGAAACGAGAATACTTTAGAGTTAAATAAAATTAAGAATGAAAAAATAGATGAAAAAAAAGAAAAAATAAAATATGAGTATTCTTTAGGAAAGTATATTTTTAAGACTATATTTGCTTTAGGTATCATAGGTTTAGCCATTTTTTTAGTAATTAGGTTATTTGTAAAAACTCCTAAGAACATTATGGGTAGAGATCAAAGAGGTGTAATAAATCTATTAGGAAGTACTGCTTTGGCTCCTAATAAATATCTTCAATTAATAGAGGTTGCTCAAAAAGTACTTTTATTAGGAGTTACTGAAAATAATATAAGTATTTTAACCGAGATAAAAGACAAAGAACAAATAGACTTAATAAAGACTTATCAAAGCAAGGCTTTAGGTAAAGAGGGATTTCCTTTTGGATTCTATCTAAATAAAATGCTAAAAAAACTTAAAGGAGAAGAGAATCAAGTGAGTTTTAAAGATAGAGTGGATTTTATTGAAAAGCAAAAAAATCGTTTAAAAAATATGAAGATTTAAGAAGAATTATACAAAAAATTAGAAAACACAAGGCTATTTAATTATATAATCTAAATTAATATAAGCTACTTAAAAAAAAGGGGGGGAAAGTGGTTTTTAATAAGTATTATAAATATGTATTTTCTGCACTCTTAATTATATTTATTATTCTTGGTATAAGCACTAATTTATTTGCTCAAGGAATACCTATTCCTAAAATAAGTATTGGCATTTCAGAAGCTACAAAACCTACCGAAGTTGCTTTAGGCCTACAAATACTCTTCATTTTTACCATCTTGGCTCTAGCTCCCTCTATTATAATGATGGTTACGCCTTTTGTAAGAATATCTATTGTACTAATGTTTATGAGGCAAGCTTTAGCTACCCAACAAATGCCTTCAAATCAGATATTAATAGGATTAGCCATTTTTATGACTTTCTTTATTATGTCACCTACTATATCTCAGATAAATCAAAAAGCAGTAAAACCTTTTACCAGTGGAAATATCTCTGCAGAAAAAGCTTTTGAAAATGCAGTTGATCCTCTTAGAAAATTTATGTTTAAAAATGCAAGAGATAAAGATTTAGCTCTTTTCCTAAATATTAGCAAATTAGAAAGACCTAAAAGTCGCGATGATGTTCCTACTTATATATTAATTCCTGCCTTTATGGTCTCTGAAATTATGTCTGGTTTTCAAATGGGTCTTTTGCTGTTTATACCTTTTATTGTTATAGATATGGTGGTAGCTAGTGTGCTTATGTCAATGGGAATGATTATGTTGCCTCCCATTATGATTTCTTTTCCTTTTAAATTAATGCTTTTTGTAATGGTAGATGGATGGAATCTTTTAATACAAGCTATAGTAAAGAGTTTTCATTAGATAGTGAATAAGTACCCATGCAAAAATAGTTAGGCATTGTAGCACACTTAAGGATTTGGATATTAAAGGTAAAATTCGAAGCACGAAATCCGAAATCCAAAACAAATTCAAATAACCAAACTAAAAAATTCAAAACAATACAAATATCTTTGGTTCCATATTACGAAAGAGTGAATGATGTTTTGAACATTTGAGATTTGAATTTTGAATTTGCCTGCCTGTGCGTGTTCGCACGCAGACAGGTTTCGGATTTCGATGCTTGGATTTCGGATTTAAAATACCCAGATCAAATACCAAAAATTTATGCTCAAGTACTAAGATAGTAGATAAAGATTGTCTACTATCTTAATTAAGAAGGGGGATTTATGACTGAAGAGTTTGTAGTTAGATTAGTTCAGGAAGCACTATTTACAACTATCTTGATTTCTGCTCCAAGTTTAGGTGCAGGGCTAATTGTAGGTTTAGTTATTAGTATATTTCAAACTACTACTTCTATCCAAGAACAAACTTTAGTCTTTGTTCCTAAGATTGTGGCTGTTCTTTTGTCAGGAGTAATATTTGGTCCTTGGATGCTGAGATATTTAATAGAGTATGTAAATAAACTATTGAGTGTTGTAGCTACTTTAGCAGGATAATATGGGTATGGAAGCATTTTTAAATAATTTTGAAGTAGTATTTTTAATTCTTTGTCGAGTGAGCGGTATATTTGTTTCTTCTCCTTTTTATGGATCTAGAACTATACCAAAATCAATTAAGAGTGTACTAGTATTGTTTATTGCCTTAACTATGTTTCCAGTAATTAATAAGATTGGGTTTTATAAAGTTCCAACTGCTTTTTTAGAATATATATTATTAATATTTCAAGAATTGGGAATTGGATTAATTATTGGAATTTGTGCAACCATTGTAGTTAATGTCTTTTCTATTTCAGGAGGGTTTTATAGTTTACAAATGGGGATAGGAATGATAAATGTTATAGATCCTTTGGCTCAGGTACAAGTGCCTATATTAGGTCAATTGTTAGGAATTATTGCTGTTCTTATCTTCTTGCTTTGCGGAGCACATCACTTGTTGTTAATTGCCGTATTTAAAAGCTACGAGCTTTTGCCAGCTATAACTATTAGTTCTTTTGGGCCTTTGTGTAAAAATATTATAGATATGTTTGTAAATTCTTTTGTTTTAGGATTTAGTATAGCTTTGCCTATAATTGGAATTATGTATATTTTAGATATTGCTATTGGCTTATGTAGCAAAGCATCTCCTCAAATGAATATTATGATTTTAGGTTGGCCATTAAAAATACTAATAGGATTTTTGACCTTAGCTATTCTATTACCTACTCTATTTAGTATGGGAATAGACATTTTTGATAATCTCTTTAATCGTATTTATAAGCTTCTTTTTGAGATGGGGAAAGCAATTTGAAAGATAAAGATGGAATAGAACTAATTTGGGAAGAATATATATTTGATATTCAGTACTTTGCATCTCCTGAGGATGAAGGACGCACTGAAGAACCTACTGAGAAAAAGAAGAGCAAAGCTCGGGACAAAGGCCAGGTTGCTAAAAGCCATGACCTTGGACAGGATATTGTTTCTTTAATTTGTTTCTTTCTGCTTTCTTTTTTATTGCCGTACATATTTAATGAATTTAAAGAATTTACTAAGGTTATCTTAAAGCAAATAGTTTATATTAAATTTACAGAATTTACTGTTTATGAAATAGTACTTCAAGTACTATTAGTGTTTTTTAAGACTTCGGCTCCGGTAATGTTTACTGCTTTTGTAGTATGTATAATTGCTAATATTATGCAGGTAGGCTGGAAGATATCTTTTACACCTTTAAAGCCTGATTTAAAGAAGATTCTTCCTACGCCTAAAAAACTTTTGGACAAGTTATTTAGTAAAGATGCTTTTGTGATGCTCTTAAAATCAGTAGCAAAAGTTACGGTTATTGCTTATTTTGCCTATCATTTAATAAGTAAAGAGTATCCTACTCTCTTATTGTTACCTCATATGGAAATACTTAGCGGAGTCACTTATATTTTAAAAGTGACCTATAGATTAATAATGCAAACCATGATTATCTTAATAATTATCAGTACTCTTGATTATTATTTCCAAAAAAAGCAACATAAGAAAAGCTTGATGATGACCAAGCAAGATGTAAAAGATGAATTAAAGCAAACTGAAGGAAATCCTGAAATTAAAGCTAAAATTAAGGAAAAACAGCGGCGAATGGCTATGGCTCGTATGATGGCTGAAGTTCCTAAGGCAGAAGTAGTTATCACTAACCCTACTCATTTTTCTGTAGCCTTAAAGTATCAAGCAGAATATATGAATGCCCCTCAAATAGTGGCTAAAGGTGAAGGATTTATTGCTTTAAAGATTAGAGAGATTGCTAAAGAACACGGAGTTCCTTTAGTAGAAAATAAACCTTTGGCTAGAAGTCTATATTATGATGTAGAAATAGGAGAAGAAATACCTGTCCAGCTTTATAGTGCCGTAGCTGAAGTATTATCATTTGTATATAGATTAAAACAAAAAGTTTCTGGAGTATAAATTATGGTAGCTCGATCTGATGTTGTTAGTCAATTGCAATTTCTTAAGAATCCAGATATCTTGATTGCTATAGCTATGATTTCTATAGTAATGATGATGATCATACCTGTTCCTCCTCTTATGTTGGATTTTTTCCTAGCTGGGAATCTAGCTATATCCGTAGTAGTGATGATGACTGTTCTTTATATTGAAAAAACAGTAGATTTATCTGTATTTCCAGCCCTACTTTTAGTTACTACAGTTTTTCGTCTTTCTTTAAATGTTTCTTCTACTCGCATGATTCTTTTAGGGAGAGGGGAAGAAATTACTATTATCAAAGCTTTTGGAACTTTTGTGGTAGGAGGCAATTATATTGTTGGAGTTGTTATCTTTTTAATCTTGGTAATGATTCAATTTTTAGTTATTGTAAAAGGTACCACTAGAGTGTCTGAAGTAGCAGCTAGGTTTACCCTAGATGCTATGCCTGGAAAACAGATGGCTATTGATGCTGATTTAAATAGTGGCTTGATTAATGAGCAACAGGCTATTGCCCGACGAGAAGACATAAGAAGAGAAGCTGACTTTTACGGAGCTATGGATGGTGCTACTAAGTTTGTTCAAGGTGATGTAATGGCTGGTATGGTTATTACCGCTATTAATATTATTGGTGGACTAATTATTGGAGTTTGGATGTTAGGGCTTTCTATAGGTGATTCTGCCAAGACCTTTACTTTACTTACTGTAGGCGATGGTCTGGTAAGTCAAATTCCTTCTCTTTTAATTTCAGTTTCTACAGGTTTAATAGTAACTAGAGCTGCTTCTGAGGATAATTTAGGAGTAGATTTAGCCAGGGAACTTACAAAATATCCACGAGCTCTTATGATAACTTCTGGAACCTTAGGCTTCTTGGCTTTTACTCCTTTGCCTACTATGCCTTTATTTATTATGGCTGCCCTAACTGGATTTATAGGTTATACTATGAGTAAAGTAAAAGAAGCTAAAGAAGGAGAAGTAGTGGACGAGAAAAAGAAGAAAGAGATAGAAAAAGTAAAGAAACCAGAGAGTGTAATTTCTTTGCTTTCAGTTGATCCTATGGAATTGGAAATAGGCTATAGTTTAATTCCTTTAGTGGATGCCGAGCAAGGCGGTGATTTATTAGAAAGAGTAACTATGATTAGGCGTCAATGCGCTTTAGACTTAGGTATTGTTGTACCTCCTATAAGAATAAGAGATAATATGCAATTAAAGCCCAATGTTTATGATATTAAAATTAGAGGAAATGAGGTAGCTCGAGGAGAAATCAAGCCTGATCATTATTTAGCCATGAATCCTGGAATGGTTACTGAGGAAATAGAAGGAGAGACTACTGTGGAACCTGCTTTTGGCTTACCTGCAATTTGGATTACCGAAAGCCAAAGAGAAAGAGCAGATGCTGCTGGATATACTGTGGTAGATCCGCCTTCTATTGTGGCTACTCATGTTACTGAAGTAATTAAACGATTTGCTCATGAGATTATAAGTCGTCAAGATACTCAAGTATTAATTGATAATTTAAAACAAAATTATCCTGCTGTTGTCGAAGGGTTAATTCCTAATATAATGACTATTGGAGAAGTACAAAAAGTGCTTCAAAACTTACTAAAAGATGGAATATCTGTTAGAGACTTAGTTACTATTTTAGAGACGTTGGCTGATTACGGCACTAAAACCAAAGATATAGAGATCTTGACTAAGCATGTGCGTATGGCTTTATCTCGTCAGATATGCAACCAATATAAGTCTCCTGATGGAAGTGTTTCCGTGGTTACCTTAGACCCTAATCTAGAAGAAATGTTGGCAAATTCTATGACTACAATAGAAGAAGAAGGAAGAATTGTTGTTGAGCCTCAAATGCTTTCTAAAATTATTGATAAATTATCTCAAGAAATGAGCAAGGCAGTTACGGTAAGATATGAATTTATATTATTATGTTCTTCAAGAATAAGGTCAGCCTTTAAAAAACTAATAGGCAATGCTTTGCCAAACTTAATAGTTTTATCTTATAATGAGATTACTTCTGATACTCGCATTCAAACTATAGGAATGATAAGCGTAGAAGAGTAGCGACGATGAAGATAGTAAATATTAGATAGCAGATAAAGAATAAGAGTAAGATTATTTGTAACTATTCAGCAATGTTCAATATAACAACATATTTCCTTAGTGCGAAGTTTATGCTGAATAGTTACGATTATTTATTATCTTATACTTATAATTGAACTTATCTTGGCATAGTGCTCTGGTAACTTAAATATTTTAATTGAGGGTGAATAAGCATGATGTATAAAACTTATGAAGCAGAAACTTTACAGAAAGCTTTACTTTTAATGGATATTGACTATGGAGGTAAAGCTAAAGTAATTAGTTATCGTACTATTAGAAAAGGTGGTTTTTTAGGGTTGTTTGGAAAAAAGGTGACAGAAGTAACTTGTATGGTACCCTCACTATCACCTCTTATAAGAAATTATTCTAATACTAAGGTTTCTCCAAGTATTCCTAAAAGCAAAGAAGAAGACAAGATTGAATTAATACAAAAGGAGATAGAGGGTATAAAAGAGTATATGGGAGGTATCTTAGAGGAGAAGAAACAAATAAGATATCCTGGCAAATCAGGGGGTTTATACAACAAACTAATTCAAAATGATATTGATAATGATTTGGCGGAAAGATTGGTAAATAGAGTAATATCAGAAGTACCTGCATTGCAAATTGACAATAGAGAATATTTAAAGAGTAGGCTGTCTTCCTATATTTCTACTCTTATTAAAGTAGAAGGTGCTATCCAATTAAATGGAACTGGTCCTAAAATAGTAGCTTTAGTTGGAACTACAGGTGTGGGAAAAACAACTACCTTGGCTAAATTAGCAGCTAATTTTGCTTTTAATGAAAAAAAGAAGGTTTCCTTGATTACTATTGATACTTATCGCATAGCTGCCGTAGAACAACTAAGAACTTTTACTGAGATTATCGGAGTTCCATTAAAAGTAGTTTTTGACCCTGTGGAGTTTAAGAAGGCTATAGATGAAAGTTTAGATAGTGATTTAATCTTAATAGATACTGCAGGTAGAAGTCAACGCAATGATATGCAAATGCAAGAGCTAAAGAAATATTTTAATGGTTCTGGATATAATATAGAAAAATATCTACTGCTTGGAGCAACTACTAAATATAAGGATTTATTAAATATTGTAAGAAATTTTAAGAAAATATCTTTTGATAAAATTATTTTGACCAAAATAGATGAAACCATGACTATGGGACCTATAATTAGTTTGCTAACTAAAATTCCGCAGGCTTTATCATATATTACTACTGGTCAGAATGTTCCTGAGGATATAAAAGAAGCTGATGCTTATGAATTAGTAGAATCGATTCTTAATGACTAAAGGGAGTATTTTATGTTAGATCAAGCTGAAAAGCTGAGGAAAATAGCTAAGGAAAATAATAAAAATAATGGACTCACTAGAGTAATTACAGTTACTAGTGGAAAAGGAGGTGTTGGCAAGACAAATTTATCAGTCAATTTAGCTATTTCATATGCTAAAATGGGAAAAAGAGTAGTTGTTTTTGATGCTGATTTAGGTCTTTCTAATGTAAATGTAGCTTTAGGGCTTATTCCTGGACCTAAGTATAATCTATATCATGTACTTAAAGGTCAGAAAAATATTTTAGATGTGGCAACTGATGCCCCAGGAGGAATTAAAATAATATCTGGGGCAATAGGAATTGTTGAACTTTCTAATTTATCTGAGGAGCAGAGAAAGAATTTTGTGGAGGGCATAGGTAAACTTTCCGAAATTGCCGAAATTATTATTATTGATACTGGGGCTGGACTTTCTGCAAATGTGTTAAGTTTTATTTTAGCTGCTGATGAAGTAGTGCTAATAACTACTCCAGAACCCACAGCTATTGCCGATGCTTATGGAATGATGAAAGCTATTTACAAAGAAGATGATGAAAAAAATGTAAAACTTGTAATAAATCGAGTTGACAGTATAATGGAAGGAAAGAAAATAGTAGATCATTTTACGAATATTGTAGGTCAATTTTTAAATATGAAAGTGGAAAGCCTTGGATATATTTTAGAAGATGCTATTGTGGGAAAAGCTATAAGACAAAGAAGACCTTTTGCTTTAAATTATCCTAACTCTAAAGCTACCAATTGTGTGCATCATATCAGAAATAAATTAGAAAATGTATCCGAAGAACCCAAAGGAATTACCAATTTTATTAAGAGTTTTTTTAGGTATAGCGTGAATTTGTGAGAATTTTAAAACATGAAACTAAAGATGCAAAACCATGTAACTATTCAGCATAAACCTAAGTTTAAAGATTAATATTTTTGAGCATTAATTGAAATTAGGAAAATATTTAATTTTTAAAGAAAAAGAAGAAATTAAAAATTAGATATTTTTCGTTAAAATTTCAATTTAGCGAAGAAATATTAATCCTTAAACTTAAAATAAAGGAACATATTCTTATGTTGAACTCAGGTTACTATGCCTTCTATTAGCCAAAAATTCGCATATAAAAATAATTTTCTTTAAACGGATTAAAATCATGCTTTTGTTTTCTGGCTTCTACCTTCTGACAGGCAAGTGAACCATAAGCCGAATTCTGTATTTGGTAATCATCTATCTAGAACATACGTTACCATATGTCTCTAGCAGTCTACCCGGGAACATAGCAAGCGACTATATAGTTCCTCTATTTGACTTTGCTCCAGGCGGGGTTTACCATGCCAGAAAGATCGCCCTTTCTGCGGTGTGCTCTTACCACCCCTTTTCACCCTTACCCTTAGCAGGAAGTAGATAGTAGATAGAGGTAATGAATAATTACTATCTTGACATAACTATCTATTATTTACTTCCTGCCAGCTGGCGGTATATTTTCTGTGGCACTTTCCTTAGGATCGCTCCCACTGGATGTTATCCAGCACCCTGCTTTTTGGAGTTCGGACTTTCCTCCTTAGGAAAACTAAGGCGATTACCTAATCCACTTGCCTGTCAGAAGGTAGAGATCAGAAATCAGAGCACCTATAATAATATAATTTCTAAAGGTCTAATATTTGTCATCTGTTATCCTAATATCTAAACCATTTATTGTATCGAACGCTTCTCACTCAGCACACTAAAATTTGATTGGGATTTGTAATTTGATTTTTATTTAAATATATGGGAAAAACTATATTCTTTTCCTATACCAGTCAATAGTAGCTTTTAATCCTTCTTCTATGGAAATTTTTGGTTCCCAATTTAGGAGAGTTTTAGCCTTGGTAATATCAGGACGACGTTTTTTAGGATCATCAGTTGGCAAAGGTCGATATATGATTTTGCTAGGACTATTGGTAAGCTTCATAATTAAATTAGCAAATTCCATAACAGTCATTTCAAGAGGATTTCCAATATTTACTGGTGTATGAATATCAGATGTAATAAGCTTGTAAATACCTTTAATTAGATCTGAAACATAACAAAAACTTCTAGTTTGAGAACCATCTCCAAACACAGTTAAATCTTCTCCTCTTAAAGCTTGGTATATAAAAGTAGGCACAACCCTTCCATCATTTAATCGCATACGAGGACCAAAGGTATTAAATATTCTTACAATATGAGTATTTACCCCATGTTCTTTAAAGTAGGCAATGGTCATAGATTCGGCAAACCTCTTAGCTTCATCATATACTCCTCGAGGACCTACGGGATTGACATTTCCCCAATAACTTTCATTTTGAGGAGAAACTAAGGGGTCTCCATATATCTCAGAAGTAGAAGCTAAAATATAAGCAGCTCTTTTAGCTTCTGCTAGACCTAAAGTTTTGTGAGTACCCAATCCTCCAACTTTTAAAGTTTGTATGGGAAGTCTTAAATAATCTATGGGACTAGCTGGGCTAGCAAAATGAAAGATGAAATCAACATCTCCTGCTATATCTATATATTCTGTTACATTGTGTTTGATGAAAATAAATTTTTCATCATTAATGTGAGAAATATTATCTAAAGTCCCTGTTATTAAATTATCCATACAGATAACTTTATGTCCTAAAGAAAGTAGATAATCACATAAGTGAGAGCCTAAAAAACCTGCTCCTCCTGTAACTAAAGCTCTCATTCTAACCTCCTTGAATCTAAAATTTCTATTGCCCTTAAGGCCACTTCTATTTCATCGCTAATAGCTTTTTTAGTAATTTCATTATCTAATACTTGTTCATGTTGCATTAAATTACCCGTAGCTGCTAAAATGGCTGCAGCTTTAATTTTTCTTAAGTAAGAGATGGTAAATATACCTGCGCATTCCATTTCAAAACCAAGTATGTTTTTAGAAGACCAATACTTGGCGTGTTTTATTTCACTATAAAATGAATCTGAAGTTGCAATTAATCCTAAAAAATAATTTTTGTGAAGCTCATTGGCAGACTGAACCAAAGCTTTTAAAACGTAAAAATCAGGAGTTGGGGAAAAGCATTTTAGGTCATATTGATTGATGATACCTACTAAAGGAATAGCTCCTGTAGGAATTATTAAACATCCAGCAGGGATTTCTTTTTGGATAGCTCCACAGGTTCCAATACGAATTAAAGTTTTAGCTCCTAATTCTATCAATTCTTCAACAACGATAGCTGCTGAAGGGCACCCCATGCCAGTAGTTACCACAGACACAGTTATACTTTTATACTTTCCGGTGTAGGAATTGAGTCCTCGGTAGTCAGAAACTAATTTTGCTTTTTCTAAAAAATTATCTGCTATAAACTTTGCCCTTTTAGGATCACCAGGAAGAAGAACATAACTTGCTATATCTTTTGAAGTACATTTTAAATGGATCATAGTAAAAACTATTAGGAGTCAGTAGTTATAATCTAAAAGCCAAGAGATAAATAGAGGAAACCCCATCCAAAACAAGCCAAAACCAAATGGGCGACTTAATCTAATTATAGAATTCCTACATTACTATAATCTCCCAACATGAATCTATAAGCTTTTGGTTTTGCAAGAGACTTAACTACTGTCACGTTTTTTCCTATTAGGCTATCTTCAATACGAAAACTTATATCTGATATGATACAGTTCTCTAATACTATAGAATGTTCTATTTCACTATTTATAATTTTTGTTCCAAAATAAATAGAAGTATAAGGGCCAATATAAGAGTTTATTACTTGAGTATCTCTACCTATTATAGAAGGACCTCTTATAGTGCTGTTTTTAATAATAGTTCCTTCTTCAATAACTACTTTTCCAATGATTTTAGAGTCGTTATCTACAAAACCATTAATTTGCTGTTCTCGGGTATCTAAAATTAATCGATTAGCATCGAGCATATCTTCGAGCCTACCAGTATCTTTCCACCAGCCAGTAATAATATAAGGGTTTACAGTATAATCTTGTTCTAATAAGTATTGAATAGCGTCAGTAATTTCCAGCTCATTTCTCCGAGAAGGAGAAATTTTATTAACTGCTTCAAAGATATTTTTGTCAAATAAATAAACTCCTACTAAAGCTAAATTGCTTTTAGGATCTTTTGGTTTTTCTATAAGCCTTAATATTTTTCCATTATTAAGCTCGGCTACTCCAAATTGTTGAGGATTTTCTACTTCAGTAAGTAAAATTAAAGCATTAGGTTGATCGCTTTTAAACCTTTCTACAAAAGTTTTAATTCCTCCTTTTATAATATTATCTCCTAAAAACATTACAAAAGGCTCTTCCCGGATAAAATCTTGGGAAATTTTAACAGCATGAGCTAGTCCTAAAGGAGCATCTTGTTCAATATAAGTTACTTTAATACCCCATTTACTTCCGTCGCTCACTGCATCCTTTATTTCTTCTTTTGTTTCCCCTACAATAATTCCAATATCAGTAATTCCTGCATCTCGAATAAATTCTATTCCATAAAATAATATAGGTTTGTTAGCAATAGGAATTAACTGTTTAGCACTGGTATGAGTAATGGGACGAAGTCTAGTGCCAGCACCACCGCTTAGAATTAAGGCTTTCATGCTTTTCCTCTTCCTATAGTATAGTATTTAAATCCTAAATCTTTCATTTTACTTGGTACATAAATATTTCTTCCATCAATAATAATAGGAGATTTTAATAATTCTTTGATTTTTAGCAAGTCTAGTTGCTTAAATTCATTCCAATCAGTTAAAATAATTAAAGCTTCGCTACCTTCAGCTACTTGATAAGAAGAAGTAGCAAAATTTATACCAGTGATATATTTTTTAGCCTCTTTTATGGCTACAGGATCAAAAGCAGTTACAAGAGCTCCATTTTTTACTAATTCATTAATTATGTCTATAGAAGGAGCATCACGCATATCATCAGTATTAGATTTAAAAGAAAGGCCTAAAATACCAAGCTTTTTTCCCTCAACATTACCTAAGATACGAATAATTTTTTTAATGAAATGAGTTCGTTGTAAATAATTAGTTTCAAGTGTAGATTTTAAAACTTTAAAGTCATAGTCAATTTCCTGAGCAGTTTTTATTAAAGCTTGACAATCTTTAGGGAAACAAGAACCACCAAAACCTATGCCGGCATGCAAAAATCCGTGAGCAATTCTTTTGTCTAAACCCATACCTCCAGCTACTAAACCTACATCTGCCCCAACTAATTCGCAAATATTGGCGATCTCATTAATAAAAGAGATCTTGGTGGCCAAGAAAGAATTAGAGGCATATTTAACCATTTCTGCACTTCTTACGTCCATTACCAAGACAGTTGTTTCTAAAGGATTATACAGATCCACAATTAATTGAGAAGCTTTATTATTAGAAGAGCCAATAATGATACGATCAGGTTGCATAAAGTCTTGGATAGCGCAACCTTCTCTTAGAAATTCTGGATTTGAAATAACATCAAAATCTATCTTTTCGCCTTTTTGATTGTTAGAAATAATATTAGCTACTAAATCGCCTGAGCCTACAGGGACAGTGCTTTTGTTAACAATTATTTTATAATTATTTATATGTTTTCCTATTTCTGTTGCTACTGCTCTAACTGCATTAAGGTCAGCTTGGCCATCTTCTGCTTGTGGTGTTCCTACAGCAATAAAGATAATTTCAGCATTTGTAATAGCTGAAGCTGAGTCTGTTGTGAATAAGAGACGCTTTTTATTATAATTTCTTCTAATTATTTCTTCTAATCCTGGTTCGTAAATGGGTAAAATTATATTTTTAAGGTTATCTATTTTTTCTTTGACGACATCCACCAAAATTACATCATTTCCTAAATCAGAAAGGCATGCTCCAGTAACTAACCCTACATAACCTGCACCAAATACTGTTATTTTCATAATAAGCTCCTTTCATGAATAAAATCAATTTTTTATAAATATACCATAATAAGGTGCAATAGACAAGTAAAATTGTAAAAAAACAGAGTAAAAGCCTTATCAAAAACTTTTGGTAACTATTCAGCAATGTTAATGTAACAACATATTTCCTTAGTGTGAAG
>JASEGW010000036.1 GCA_030017825.1 bacterium
GAGATAGGTAAGATAAAAATACAACTCATACTTTTAAGCCAATTTATTCTATAAAGGAATGAAGATCTTTAAAAAGTTGTTTTTTAAGCAAGTCTTAAATAGGTGCGGTTAAAACTTGTTAGGCAACATATAGCAATGAAATGAGAAAGCATTATGGATACAACAAATATTAATCAAACATGCCCCTTATGTGAAAAAGACAAGCATATGGAGAAGAAGGCAAAGCTGCTTTATGGGTATCTAGTTTGTAAAAAGTGCTATTATTCCTTTGCAAATCGAAGGCAAGTTGCCTTTGCTGTGGACATTATTTTATACATTATTTGTAAAAATATATGTCAGGGCATAGTTTTAAAATTAGCAGCTAGCAACGAAGCTGATGTTGACATGATTCGAGGTCTATCATTCCTCTCATCATTCCATTCTTGATTTTGATAGTTGCTTTTCAGCTATGTAAAGGAAATAGAATTGGCGACGGTTGGTCAAACACTCGTATAATCTGGACTTCTTTTATCCGCGAAACGTTATACGCTGTAATTTGTTGAAAATTGAGAAACCGTCGTAAAAATTTTTATGAAATTTTCTTGGCGAGCCAATAGCAAAATTACGAAGCAATTTTGCGTCAATCAGTGTCTATATTTTGTCCAAAATGAGTTCTGATTTCGTCCAGCAAACACCACTAATAATCTTGCTAAAATCACCCTTTTCTATTAATATGTAATTGATTCCTGCAAACTTTGCCATTTGCCATAATTGATATTTCTACTTTTTTAGATTAGATTATAGGGGGTATTAAAATATGAAAGTGTTATCTATTTCTGATTTTCATGGCCAAACTGAAATACTAAAAAATCTTAAATCAAAAATAATATACGAAAGACCAGATTTAATAGTTTTTACTGGTGATATTGTTAAAGGATATGCTCGCGGCAATGAATGGTTAGCGGCTTTATCTCAAAAGAGGGCTTTTCAAGAACATCTTGAAGAGATTGTAAAAGAGAAAGCAGAAGATGCTTATTTTTATGAAGCGTTCTATGGTTTTATAAATGAACTAAATATTCCTTTTGTTAGCATTCCAGGAAATATGGATGCTCCAGAAAAAAGATATTTTTCAGCAGCTTACGATTCTGCCTTAAATTCTAAAAATATAAATATTGTCCAGGAAAATATTATAAAGTATAATGATTTTATAATAAGCGGTTTTGGAGGAGAGATAACTGAGGACAGTAAAGAAAGTTTTTTTGTGTTAGTTTATCCTAAAATGGAAATAGATTATAGCCTAAGAAGATTAAAATATATTAAAGAGAAAAAGATTTTACTTTTTCATACACCTCCTATAGGAAGTGTAGTGGATATTGAAAACAATTGTCATCGAGGAAGTATAGTGGTGAATGATTTAATAAAAATCATTAAACCTACTTTAGTTTTTTGCGGACATGCTCATACAGCTAAAGGGTATGAGATTATTGAAGGAGCTTTAGTGGTAAATCCAGGGGCATTGAAAAAAGGAAATTATGCTTTAATAGATACCAGAAATATGAAAGTACAACTAAAAAACTGTAACGATGAGTAATGACTTATTATTAATAAATCCCTGGATCTATGATTTTGTAGCCTATGATTTATGGTCAAAACCATTAGGCTTGCTTTACATAGCAAGCTTTTTAAGAAATGCTGGATTTAAAATAAGCTTTATTGATTGTTTAGACCGTTATCATCCAGGTTTAAATTATTTAAAAGAAGGTAAATTTGGATGTGGAAAATATTTTTACGAGGAGGTAGAGAAGCCAGAAGTTATTAAAAATATTCCGAGAATATATAAAAGATATGGACTTCCTATAGAAGTTTTTAAAAAAGAGCTAAAGAGAATACCAAAACCAAGGGCTATTTTAATAACCTCTTTGATGACTTATTGGTATATTGGTGTACAAAAAGTTGTAAAGATTATTAGGGAAGAATACGATAAAAATATACCTATAATTTTAGGTGGAATTTATGCAACTCTTTGCTATGAGCATGCTAAAGAGAATAGTGGGGCAGATTATGTTATAAAAAGAGCAGATATTAGATATTTATTGGAGTTACTCTTCCAAATTACAAATAAAAAAAGGAAAGTGGAAGAAGATTATAACTTAGCTAATTTTCCTTATCCTGCTTACGATTTTTATGCTAATAAATTAAGATATGTATGTATGTTAACAAGTTTTGGATGTCCTTATAATTGTACTTATTGTGCCCAAAGTATTTTGCAAGATAATTTTTACCAGAGAAAAGTTTATGAAGTGATAGAAGAAATTTGTTTTTATTATAATGAGTTTAGAATTCCTAATATTGTTTTTTATGATGATGCTTTATTGGTAAATAATAAGAAACATATAAATAAAATATTAGAGGGAGTAATTAAGAAAAACATTAAATGCAATTTCCATACTCCCAATGGGATACACGTAAGGTTTATTGATGAAGAGCTGGCAGAGTTGTTATTTGCTTCTGGTTTTAAAACATTGAGACTGAGCTTAGAAACAACAGATGAAAATTTACAAGTTAAAACTGGAGGCAAAGTATTTAATAAGGACTTTGAAAGAGCTATGAAGAATCTTTTAAAGGCTGGATACAAATGTTATGAGATAGAATCTTATGTATTGACTGGTCATCCCTGGCAGAGCTATAAAGATATAGAAAGAAGCATATTATTTGCTAGTAATTGGGGCTCTATTGTGCGATTAGTAGAGTATTCACCTATTCCTGGAACTAAAGATTGGGAAAATATAAAGAGGTATTATAGCTTTAGTGAAAACTGCGATCCACTTTTACACAACAATTCTGTGCTTTTTTTTCAGAATAGAAAAGAATATCAAGAGCTGAAAGCTTTAGTAAGTGAGATAAATTTAAAAGCAAGAAAAGAAGATAAGTTTTATGAAAAATGTATACATGAGAAATGTATTTAAAAGTGCAAGGTTATTATTAAAGGATAAATTTATAGGGTCAATGCTTGGAACTTTTGTAGGAGATGCTTTAGGAATGCCCGTAGAAGGATACAGTATGGAAGCTATAAAAGATCAATTTGGAGAAATAAGAGAGATGTTAGAGACTAGAGCGGGGAAAGGAACTTACACTGACGATACGGAAATGATGATAGGCACTGCAGAATCCTTGATAGAATGCAGGGGTTTTAATGGAGAACATATGGCTAAGTGTTTTTTGGAAAATTATCATGAAAATAGGGGATATGGGGGAGGAACTAAAAAAGCTCTCTCTTTAATCAGGGATGGTGAATTATGGCATAAAGCAGGAGAAAAAGTGGTTTCAGGTGGTTCTTATGGAAATGGTTCTGCTATGAGAATGGCGCCTATCGGAATTTTATACTTTAAGGATGAGGAAAATTTGAGAAAAGTAGCCCACCAGGCAAGCTTAATTACCCATGCACATACCTTGGGAAAGGATGCTGCGGCTATTCAAGCTTTTGCTGTAGCAAAAGCTATACAAGGTAATCCAAATAGTGCCTTAAAGAAAGAAGCATTTATTGATGCTCTAATAAATTTTGCCGAAACAAGTGAACTTAAGACAAGACTAGAATCTATAAAATTAATAATGAACCATAATGTTAGCAGAGAAAAAATAGTAAGTATTTTAGGGCATAGTAGTGTTTCTTTTGAATCGGTACCAGCAAGCATTTACTCTTTCCTAAAGTATCCAGATAGTTTTGAGGAAGCTGTGGTTTATGCTATAAGTTTAGGTGGTGATACAGATACAATTGGAGCTATGACTGGGGCTATAAGCGGTGCTTTTCTTGGAATTGAGGAGATTCCAGAAAGATGGTTAAATCAACTTGAAAATACAGGAAAAGCAAAAGCTTATGTTAATAATCTGGCCGAAAAACTATGGGAAATAGGAAATTATTAAAAAGTAGACCATTGGTTTGGTGCGCCACCAGAATTCTTATCAGACTATGCTCCAATTAACTATGTAGCTCATCTCGGAAAACAAATTACGAAAAACATCTGAAGGATTCATGGGGAAGGCTTATAGCACCTCACTATATTTCCCCGGGCAAAAAGGCAGGTGAAATGACCATCTTCAAATCGCCGTATCTCGTTGACTGCAAAATACCGAAAATAAAATAGCACAGTTCAGCGTTCAGCCGGGTTCGTTTACATCTTCTATTTCCGCGGCTGTTCGCACGGCAGTTCTTCGCACTTGCCGCCGGCAATCTTTTTCAGGCAACCGACTGCCTCTATCACGACGAGGACTGCTAATGCGACAAGAATTATTGCGGTAATTCCCAGCAGGTATTTCGGCTCTTCCGCGAAAAGATACTCATACATTTTGTAGAGAAGCGCCGCAATCGTCGTCAATGCGAGGAAAATTCCCGGAATGAGCGTGAATTTGGTCGGCGCCTTGATGTAGAAAAGATAAGTCGTCACGACAATCAGCGCGAGCGCTGCAATCAACTGGTTCGCCGCGCCGAATATGGGCCAGATTGCCTGCCACGTGTTTGAGAACGCAAGAATCAGTGCGGGAACTATCACGATGAAACTCGTTAACGTTCTGCTCTTGAAGAGGCGCCATCTCTCGCCCGCCGACTCCTGCACAATATACCGCCCCAGCCGAACTGCAGTGTCAAGCGTGGTCAAGACGAATGTGTTTAGCATAAGCATTGCAAAAACCGAACCGACAGCGAAAGGAATAAAACCAAACGCTTCGCTTGCCACTCTGCCGTAAGCGGTGCCGAACGCAACTATCCAGCCTTTTGAGTCAAGGAGCGTAATGAGATTGTATGACACCTGTTCAGTGTTTGCCGCCGCGCCCCAGTAAAGTCCTGCCGCAACAAGAAGCGCTGACATAATGGCAACAACGCCTTCTGCAAGCATCGCTCCGTAGCCAACAACTTTCTGATATTTCTCGTTTCTCAGCTGCTTTGCGGTTGTTCCGCCTGAGACAAGCGCGTGAAAGCCGGATATTGCGCCGCACGCAACCAACACAAAAAGCATAGGCCAAAGAGGTCCCTCCTTTGCAGAGTTCAGGGAGACAAACGCAGGCGCCTGCATCGGCGGATTCGCAACCACAAGGGATACAAGTCCCAAAAACATTCCGAGAAAGAGTATTGCTGTGCTTATATAATCTCTCGGCTGGTCAAGATAACCGACAGGCAGAATGGATGCAGACAAACCGTATAGAAAGAATATCAGCACCCAGAATTGCGAACTTTTGAGTCCCATAAATCCATCGGAATAACTGACAGGCAGAATAAATCCGAGGTAGACAAGCAGAATCATCAACCCAATGGCGATGACTGAGACAATCAGGAGGTTTATCTTCAGTTTATAGACGGAATATCCCAGAAGCAGCGCGAGCGGAATTATGCCGAACGTCGGAATCACCAATTCCGGCTTCTGCACAACTGTAATCGCGCTTGTCACGGCAAAGACAGCGACTATCAGAATGAGAGACAGAAGAAGGAAAATGGAGAGAATGATTTTTGCGCGCCTTCCGAGCGTCTTCTGCGCCACTGTGGCGATTGACGCGCCCCCGTTCTTCATTGATGCGGAGAGAACAACATAGTCGTGCACCGCCCCGCAGAAAACGCAGCCGAGCAGAACCCACAGCAGCGTTGGTGCCCAGCCGAATGCTGCAACCGCTACAAGCGGACCCAGAATCGGTCCCGCGCCAGCTATGTTTGAAAAGTGATGCCCCCACAGAAGCGGTGTTTGCGCCGGTATGTAATCAAGACCATCCTGCTTCAGGAACGCAGGTGTCTTCGCGCTTGCGTCCGGCTTTATTATACGCTTCTCCAGATAGCGCGCATAAATCCCATAACCGAACAGAAACAGAAATGCAATTCCGCCAAAAAGAAGAACCATTGTGAGAGTCATCTTGCACCTCTATGAGTTTTGCCGCGTTTATTAATAATGATAGGAATTTTGATTTTTAGGACAATTCGGAAGAAGTGTTATAGAAATGCCCCTTAGATGTTTTTTGTGCTTTGAGTCCACTGATTTTGCATAGCTTATAGAAATGATTGCGTCAAGTGAAAAGTTGGGTAGTTCCCCAATCAATCGTAGAGTTAAAAGTATTATAGTATTATGTTTATGCTACATTTATTGGTTATTTCTTATGCGAACTTTTGGTTAATAGGAGGTATAGACTTACCATTTTAAAGGTTTTTGCCAGGAGTCTTTTAATTCCTGTATATTTTCATTAATTAAAATAGTTCCCTTTAATCCAGTAATTTTTAAATGTTGGGATTCAGTAACTATTCCAATTTCAGCAAAAGTATTTAATTTTAATAATTCTTCAAACATTATCTTATCTTGAGGTTTTATGGTGACTAAAAAACGACTTGCAGATTCTGAAAAGAGGAGGTAATCGTCTCTATTTATATCTTTTATGGGAACAGTTTTTAAATCAATATCTAAGCCATAGCCTCCAGCAAAAGCAATTTCAGCCAAAGCTACTCCCAGTCCACCATCAGAGCAATCATGGCAGGAAACTACAAGTCCTAAGTTAATAGCCTTAGCTAAACTTTGATATAGTACTTTTGCTTTTTTAGCATCTACATTAGGAACTTTATTACCAATAAAGTTATGAAGGGCAAAATATTCACTACCTCCTAATTCTTCAAAAGTAATACCTAAAATATAGATTAAATCACCAGGGTTCTTAACATCCATAGTTACACACTTTCTCACATTTTCTATCTTGCCTATACAAGAATATAGAATAGTTGGAGGAACAGATATTTTGATGTTGCCAATCTGATAATCATTTTTCATGCTATCTTTTCCTGAGATGCAAGGAACACCGTATATTGTGGTGTAGTCATACAAAGCCATATTAGCTCTTACTAATTGGGCTAACTTATATTCACCATCAGGATTTTTTTCTGATTTAACAGGGTCGCACCAACAGAAATTATCCAGGCCTGCTAAATAATCTAAGCTGCCTCCAACAGAAATAGCGTTTCTTATGGCTTCATCAATGGCATTAGCCATCATGTGGTAAGCATCAATATCACTATAGCGAGGGCAGATACCATTAGAAACCACAACTCCTTCCATAGAATTTAGCAAGGGTCTAATTACAGCAGCATCTGAAGGACCATCATTAAACTTGCCTACCAAAGGTTTAATCACACTTGTTCCCTGAACTTCATGATCATATTGTCTCACTACATATTCTTTGCTGCAAATATTTAAGCGAGAGAGCATTATTTTTAAGGTTTGATTTAAATCTAAAGGCTGAGGAAAATCCGGTTCAGGTTGTATTTTGGGTTGCCATTTAGCAGTTATTTTCATCTTAGGGAGGCCGTTATGAAAAAAATCCATGTCTAAATAAGCCACAGTTTTACCTTGATAAAATACATGAAATTTACCACTATTTGTGAATTTACCAATCACCGTTGCTTCTACTTTCATTTTTTTAGCTAAATCTAAGAACTGCTCAATTTTGCTTGGAGGAACAGCTAAGGTCATGCGTTCTTGAGATTCAGAAACTAAGATTTCCCAAGGATTTAGTCCTGAATATTTTAAAGGAGCTTTTTCTATGTAAAGTTCACATCCGCCGCTATCTTGAGCCATTTCTCCTATGGAAGAAGAAAGACCGCCAGCGCCATTATCAGTAATGGAATTATATAAACCTAAATTTCTTGCTTCTAATAAAAAATCGGTCATTTTTTTTTGAGTAATAGGATCCCCAATTTGAACCGCAGAAACAGGTGAATCCTCGTGAAGTTCTTGAGAAGAAAAGGTAGCTCCATGAATACCATCTTTGCCAATACGGCCTCCAGTCATTACAATTAAATCACCAGTGTAAGCAATCTTGAGGTGAGAGTCTTTTGATCCAATTTTTCTGGGCATAATTCCGCCAGTACCACAGTAGACCAAAGGTTTTCCGAGGTAACGGTCGTCAAAAACAATACAACCATTAATAGTAGGGATACCGCTTTTATTTCCCCCATGTTCTACTCCTTCTCGCACTCCTTCAAAGATTCGTTTAGGATGAAAGATACGAGGGGGTAGGGGCTTATTATAAAAAGGGGAGGCAAAGCAAAATACATCTGTATTAAAGATTAATTTAGCACCCAAACCAGTACCAAAAGGGTCTCTATTTACCCCCACAATGCCAGTGATGGCTCCACCGTAAGGATCTAAGGCTGAAGGAGTGTTGTGGGTTTCTATTTTAAATACTAAGTTATAATCATGGTTGAATTTAATTACTCCAGCATTATCTTTAAACACAGAAAGGCAAAAGTCATCTTTTCCTTTAGACTCTCGAATAACTTTTGTAGAGCCTTTTATATAAGTATTAAATAGACTGTCAATAGTACAAGTATTGCCTTTGTCATCAATATATTCGATAATAGCATTAAAAATTTTATGCTTGCAATGTTCAGACCATGTTTGAGCTAAAGCTTCTAATTCTACATCAGTAATATTTTGGCTAATACCCACACTCAACCTTTGTTCTTTAACGTGCTTACTGCCAATGTAATCTTTAATAGCTTTCATTTCTTCAAGGGTGAGAGCTAAGATGCCATCTTTGCTGATTCTAATTAGTTCTTCGTCACTTACATCTAAGTTTATTTCCGATACAGTAGCTTTAGCTTTTTCAATTACTTTTGGTATATACGCTTTTAATCCCACAAAAGGATTAAAATCATTTCTACTCATAATGGTATATTTTTGGATTAAAGTATTAGCTAATAAATCATGGGCAATTGTATCTACTTGAAACTCAGATAACTCTCCTTTTAGTAAGTATTGCGTAGAAGTATATACATTTTCATTTCTTGTAAGATTAGTATTAAAGAATGATTCTATAGCTTCTTTGGCTGTTTTTCCTACGTTATCGGTAACCCCGGGTCGAAACCCTACCTCAATCAGCCAGTCAAAATCAGTATACAAGGGTTTGTTAATAGTATAGTTTTGAATTATATGATCACAATAAGGGCCTTGGGATAGAAGGTTTATTTGTTCTAAGGAAAGGTTTGACTCTACAGTATAAATATTGACAATTCTGACTGAATCTATCAAAATATTAAGATCCCGATAGATTCTTTGCCTTGTCTTTTCTCCTAAAGCATCTTTTAGTTGGGGTTTAAATCCTACTTCAATTCGGTAAATCAAGAATTTCTTCTCCTTTAATGAAGTTTTTAGTAGTTATTATTTCATAAGTTTTAAACTATCTTTATAAGCCTTGATTTTGCTTTCCAGATAAACCTTATTCTCGCTACTACTATAATCAAGAGCAGAATAAGCAATCTTTGTAGCTTCCTCAAAATTGCCTTTTTCTTCTTCTTGGAGCATAAGTTCAACTTTACTGGCATAAATAGTATCGCTTTCAGAAATGTTGCTACTACTTAGTATTTGAGAAATCAAATTAGCAAAAAATATTGATCTTTCTTCATAAATATTTTTATATTGTTTATTTTTTTCCAAATGGGAAAGTTTTCGATATTTAGCAGCCAACTTATTAAGATAATTTAAAGACACATTTGGCTTCATATCTTTAATTATTTCTAAGCATTTAGATGAAAGATGAGCCTCAAGTAAAACATTAAAAGCTTCTTCAATCTCTCCATGTTCTTTTAAGATTTTAGAAGCTTTTTCAGGCTTGTTTAGTATGATAAAAAGATTTGCTTCCTCTTTATAAAGAGAGGTAAATTGAGCAAATTTTATAGCTTTTTCTATCAAAGCTTTGTTCTTTCTTTCTTCATATTTTAAAATTAATTCTTTAATGGCCATAGGAGCTAATTTTTGAGCCTTGGGAGTAAATTGATAGTCCATAGCCAATTCCATAGCTTCTAAAAAATTATTTGCTTTAATATAATTGTTAATAGCGCGCATAGCAAATTCATCAATCTCTTTTTTATTGTTTTTCTCTTCTAAGCAGTCTATATATTTTAAACATAACAAAGCAGAAGATTTGAAGAAACTTTTAGATTCTTCTATGTTTCCAGAATCTTCACTCTTTTTTCCAAATAGTTCTAATTCTTCAATAAGTAATGTTAAGTCATCTACTCCAAACTCTTCTAATATAGATTCTGTAAAAGAGATGGATTCCTTTAAGCGATCCTTTATAATATTCTTAATAATTCTTTTTTCACCTTCCTCATCTCCGATAAGCCTTAACATGCGGGCAAATTCAGTATATAAATAATTAATATCTTCATGGTAAGAAACAATGGATTTAATAATCTCACTGATTTCATGATTTGATTTTAAATCAGAAAGATTATGGTCATCTTTAAAAATAGTTATTATGGTATCAATAAATTTTTTATATAAGTCTCCGGCAAGTTTTTTGTTATCCTCTTTTCGAGCGTTTTTAAAGATATCCTTAGTTGTTTTTATGAAATTAAAACCATTTTCTAATGAGCTTTCTAAAATAATACGAGCAGGACATTTCATGATGTCTACCTCTCCTCGGTAATCTGTAAGAGAAAAATTTGTGACAGCATCATGACTGGCGTTATCTAAAAGCAAATAATTAAGACCGCGAAGATACCATTTAGCAGCTGAGTGAGTATAGTTGCTATATTGCTGGTATATGTTAAGACCATCAATAAAAAAAGGTATGTTACGAATAGCAATATCACCTCTATGGCGACAAATTTGATATGCTTTTTGATATTTTTTTTCTTTATCGTAAATAGAAATAGAATCTTCTATTCTGTCTATTTTTTCATATACCATAGCAGCAATCAAAGGAGTTTCGTTCTTAAGTGTAGCTAACAAGTTGTTTATACGTTCCCCTGCATTGTCAGTCTTTTCGTAAATTTCTATTAGCAAAAGGGCTGCTTCTAAAAGAAATTCAACATTGCCTTTCCTTTTATGTAAAATTTGAGGGCTCAGTAGATTCTCTAAAAGACTAACTTTAGCTGCTGGTTTTTCTAAGGTTTTGAGAATTTTATGTAAATTGGTAATATCGTCCAATTTCTTAATGGAAACCTCATGGATATACATATCTCCAATGTCTCTAAACTGAGTTTTTATAGATTTTGATATTTTTAGAAACTTCTGATATAGTTTTTTAATAGGTTTCATAAGATTATTTATAGCTTTCTATAAAATAGTTTGACACTTAATTTTCATTAAAATATAATGGTAATTGATCAAGTAATAAAAGTTTAAAAATCAGGATAAAAGAGTACAAAGTAGAGATTCTCAAAACTGAGACCTAAAGTGTAATAATAACAAATCTTTATGTTTGGCAAATTGGGCATTACTTGAAAATCTAATTTAAAACTTATTTCATACCTTCTAAAACCTTATTAATTTTATATAATATATAATGATATGATAAAAAATACAAATAAATTATTTTACTCTTTGTTGATACTTATAATGGCCTGAGTTTTTCGGACCAGTACTAAAAGCGCAAAAACATATATAATAAAATTCAAAGAATTTTAGCAGAAGAATTACCATATGTAAGCTTATGGCATACAAATAATATTGCATTAGCGCATAAAAAGATTAAGAGTTTTATTATGCATTCCAGCGGAAAGTTTTTATTCTTAAAGGATATTTGCATAGAATGAAAAATATTTTTATTAAAAATTATAACAATAATCTAAAAGCTCTTCAAGAAATAGGATCTAAAGTTATAGAAAGAATTTCTGCATTTAGCATGGAAGAGATATCTTTAATTAAGACATATTCGGATCATTATACGTATGTTTATGAAATAGAAAGTAGGAGGATTTATATAAATAGCAAATATAATCCTATAAAAGAAGCTCAAAATAGTTTAAAAGAGAGTAGGGTTAAAGATTATAAGAACATTTTTGTTATGGGTTTAGGCCTTGGCTATCAACTGCAAGAGATTATTAATGAAGCAACAAAATACAATAGGATAATAGTTGTAGAAATTGATCCATTATTTATATTTATTTCTTTAAACTTACATGATTTTTCTAAAAAAATAAAAAGAGGCGAAGTTTTATTCTTAAGTGGTAAAGAAAAAAAATGGTGGACACTACCATGGTGGACACTACCTATTGTAGATGAAAAAGATATCGCTATTATTAGTCATCCTGTTTTATATAAGAATTTACAAGAAGATTACGATTCCATCTTACAAAAATTACTAAATGTTAGGAATAGAAGAGTAAAAATACCCTCAAAAAAGAGTATTTTATTGGTGAATATATTTCCTTACGAAGCCTATGAGCAGTTAATCATGTTTTTAGCTGAAGCATTTTTGGGGATGGGACATAAGGTAAAAGTAGTAGGAAGAGAAGAAAATGCCATAAGGTCGGAAATTATTAACTTTATACCCGATTTTATTGTTTCTATTACCTTTAGTGTATTTTTAAACAAGATTACTCAAAGCTTAAAAATTCCATATTTTTGTTGGGAAATAGATAAGGTTATGAATGAAGAAATATACAGTGAAAAATATTTTTCTGATTATCGTTATATATATTGCGTCTATTTGGAAGATATAGAAAAATTCAAGAAGATTGGTTATAAGCATGTTTACTATCTCCCTTTTGTGCCAAATATTTCTCTTCAAAACAAAATATCCTCAAATGATATAATAAAATATAGTCATGATATTTGTTTTGTAGGTTCAATTATGAAGTATATAGGTAATTCTTATTTTAAATTTAAAAATGACCTTATGGATAGTATTAGAGATTTGCCTGAGGAGAAAAAGAGCACTATAAAAGATACTTTCTTTTTAATAGAAGAGGCTTTGCAACAACAAGAGAGATATAGCAAAGAGAATATATATAAATTATCGGAACTGATAATGCAATTAGAAGATGGAACCAAAATAAATATAGCCAGAATGTTAGGGTTAAGCCATAAAAATCTTTTAAATATTATAGCAAAAGAAGCCTGTTTTAGGCAGAGATTAGATGTTATTAATTATTTATCAGATTTTAAGGTGGCTGTCTATGGAAATAAGGATTGGGAAAAAATGTTTATGGATAATATTGATTATCATGGGAAGTTAGAATTTTGTGACGAAGCTCCAAAAGTATTCAATCTTGCAAAGATAAATTTAAATATCACTAGAATTTATGCTTTAGATGGTATTACTGATCGAGTGTATAATGTTTTAAGATCAAAAGGATTCCTAATTATAAATTATGCTCCAGTAATAGAAAGACAATTTAAAATTGGGGAAGAATTAATCTGCTTTAAGAGTCATGAGGAATTAGTAGATTTGTGCAAGTATTACCTTAACCATGAAAACGAAAGGAAAGCTATTGCTGAGAAAGGCTATCAAAGAATACTTAAAGATCATACCATTGAAAAAAGAGCTGAATTTATGTTGGAAAAATTAAATGAGTAATAACCAGAGTCAGACCTCGAAATGTGAAATAAGTTAATAATGACTTTAAGTGACACCATATTCGATAAGTTATGTTTATGACAAAAATCCAGCTAAAATCTCAACCACATTTGTCATTATCTTTCTTGACTTCTAATCCAATCCTGATAAAATATAGAAATCATATAACAAGTTGGATGTTAAAATATGTCCTTAATTCCACCGTTTTTCTTAGATTGTGTAGTAGCAATTGGGGTTTGGAATGATAACCAACCTATGTCATGGATTGGCACAG
>JASEGW010000037.1 GCA_030017825.1 bacterium
AAATATAACATTTTCATTTAGTAATAAACTATAACATTTTGAAATAGTAACATCACTGCTTTAATTGTCTTGACAATTTTTTAAAATATTATATAATTTTAAATTAACTAACTTTAAAGGTGGACATATGATTATTGATACTAAAGTTAAAGACGTTATGACTCGGGGAGTAATTACAATCCCTGAAGAGGCAAGCGTTAAAGATGCTATTGATATTATAGCTGACAATGAAGTAAGCGCTGTTGTAGCTACTTCAGAAAAAGGTGAATTAAGAGGAATACTTTCAGAAATTGATATTATCAAGGCTTATGATAAGGATTTAAGTCATATGAAAGTCCGAGAAATAATGACTTCACCAGTAATTACTGTTACCAAAGAAGATGACTTAGAAACTGCTTGTCAACTCATGAAGAAGAATAATATTCATCGATTGGTAGTACAACAAGATATATTTTATCAAAATACAAATAAAGTAAGCCATTTTCCTTGTGGAATATTATCAATTTCAGATATTATCCACATTTTAGCCAGCTTAAACACTTTATAATTTTTCAGTTTCAGATATTATTTGTCGATAAAAACTAAAAGCATTTTATTTTTTAGAAATTGCAAGTCTTTTTTCTTAAAAGATTTTATTTCGTAAAAGCAATAACTAAAATTTTTCAATTTTTTTTATTTAATTAGGATTTTTTATGGAATTAGAAAAGAAGCAAAAAGTAATTGAAGTTATAGATAAGCACAAAAAGGAAAAAGGAAGTTTAATTACTATCTTCCAAGAAATTCAAGAAATAATAGGTTATTTACAAGAGGATATTTTTCCATTAATTTCAGAAAGAATAAATATTCCGCTCTCAGAAATATTTGGAGTAGCTACTTTTTACGCGGATTTTTATTTAACTCCTCACGGTAAATATACTATTAAGGCTTGCAAAGGAACTGCTTGTAGCGTAAAAGGCTCTAAAAAAGTTATTTCTGCTATAAAGAATGCTACTGGAATTAAGGAAGGAGAAACTACGCAAGATTATCTCTTCTCCTTTCAAACTGTATCTTGCTTAGGAGCTTGTGCTCTTTCTCCAGTAATGATTGTCAATAAGGATTATTTTGGAAAAATGACACCCGATAAAGTAGAAACCATTCTAAGTCAATACAACACAAATAACAACAGAAAAGAAAATGACAACTAAATTAAACTCTACAAATGAATTAAAAAATCTTCGTAAGAAAATAAAAAGCTCTTTTGTTTCTAAAAAGATCCAAATTACTATTTGCGGAGGAACAGGATGTAATGCCTTTGGAAGCAAAGGAGTAATAACTTCTTTTCTGAATGAAATTAGGAAGAGAAAGATAGAAGATAGGGTAGAAATACTAAAAGTTGGCTGTTATGGTTTCTGTGAAAATGGACCCATTGTAGTTATAAAACCCCAAAATATTTTCTATCGCCATGTAGCCTTTGAAGATGTTTCAGAAATTATATCTAAAACCATTTTAAAAGAAGAAATTATTGATCGTCTACTTTATATTGACCCTATCTCGGGTAAAAAATATACTTTTTACCAGGACATACCATTTTTTAACAAACAAAAACGACTGCTTTTAAAAAATAATCCTCAAGCTGACCTTATCCAGATTAATTCTTACCTTGCCCTCGACGGATACACTGCCTTAGAAAAGGTTTTAGATAACCTCAGCCCAGAAAAAGTAATCAATGAAATAAAAGAAGCAAAACTCTGCGGAAGGGGCGGAGCTGGTTTTCCCACAGGACTTAAATGGGAATATTGTTCCCAGTCTTACTCATTAAAAAAATACTTAGTCTGTAATGCTGATGAGGGTGATCCAGGTGCTTTTATGAACCGAAGTATCTTAGAAGGCAATCCTCACTTAGTTTTAGAAGGAATTATTATTACTGCCTATGCCATAGGAGCAGATGAAGGATATATTTATGTCCGCGGAGAATATCCTTTTGCTGTAGAATATATAAAAGCTGCTATTTCTCAAGCTGAAAGTTTAGGATTATTAGGAAATAATATTCTTGGATCAAATTTTTCTTTTTCTATAAAGGTTAAAGAAGGAGTAGGTTCCTTTGTTTGCGGAGAAGAAACTGCTCTCATTTCTTCAATCGAAGGAAAAAGAGGTATGCCCAGAGTAAAACCACCTTATCCTACAAGTAAAGGCTTATGGGAAAAGCCAACTGTTGTAAATAATGTAGAAACCTTAGCCAATGTTCCTTTTATTATCAATGAAGGTTCTGAAGAATATCAAAATAAAGGTTTAAACAATTCCTCAGGAACCAAAATATTAGCAGTTTCTGGGAGAATATGTAATGGAGGACTAATAGAAGTTCCATTAGGAACTTCTATTAGATATGTAATCTATGATATCTGTGGAGGTTTACCAAAAGGAAGGTCTCTAAAGGCTGTCCAAATTGGAGGACCTTCTGGTGGCTATATTCTTCCAAAAGACTTAGATATTCCTTTAGATTTTCAATCTTTGCAAAAAAAAGGCGCTATGCTTGGTTCTGGCATTTTATCAGTAATGGATGAAACAAGTTGCATAGTAGATTCATCGCTTTCTTTTTTGGATTTCCTTAAGGATGAACTATGTGGTCAATGCGCTCCTTGTCGTATAGGCATTAAGAGGTTACATGAAATTTTAACCAAGATTACCATGGGAGAAGGAAAAGAAGAAGATATAAACCTTCTATTTGAAATAAGCAATACCCTAAAAGATACTTCCCTCTGCAATTTAGGAAAGACTGCTTCCCTTCCTCTCCTGTCAGCTTTAGACAACTTTCTTGAAGAATTTAAAGAACATATTCTTTATAAAAAATGTAAAGCTCATGTTTGCGACGAGCTATATACCGCTCCTTGTTCCGATACTTGTCCTGTAAATATAGAAGTTCATGGATATGTGGCTCTAATTGCTCAAGAAAGGTTCATGGAAGCTCTAGAATTAATTAAAGAAAAAAACCCTTTTCCTTCTATTTGCGGACGAGTTTGTCATCATCCTTGCGAAGTGCGATGCCGGCGCCGAGAAATTGACGAAGCAATGGCTCTTAGAGCTTTGAAACGTTTTGTGGCTGATCATGAAATTGAATTAGAAAAAAAGAGCCTTAAGCCAATAATTACTAAACACCGACCAGAGCAAATAGCCATTATTGGAGCCGGTCCTTCAGGTTTGGCCGCTGCTTATCATTTAGCTAGAAGAGGATACAAGGTTACTATCTTTGAAGCCTTGGAAACTCCTGGAGGTATGTTAGCCGTAGCCATACCTGACTATCGCCTACCTAAAAGAATTCTGCGTTATGAAATTGAAGACATTGAACGATTAGGTGTAAAGATAAAAACCAATACCATGATAGGAAAAGATATAAGTTTTTCTGAAATAAGAGCTAACTCTCAAGCTGTCTATATAGCTATTGGAGCTACTATTAATAGTGAATTAAACATTCCTGGAGAAGAATCCAAGGGAGTTTCTCCAGCTATTTCGTTTTTAAAAGATATGAATTTAGGAAACAAACTTACATTAGGTAATAAAGTTGCGGTAATTGGTGGGGGGAATGTGGCTATTGATGCTGCTCGTAGCTCTCTTCGATTAGGCGCTTCTGAAGTAACTATTGTTTATCGTCGAGCTAAAGACGACATGCCAGCAATTCATGAAGAAATCATTGATGCAGAAGAAGAAGGCATTAAAATTCTTACTTTAACTGCTCCTAATAAAATAGTATCTGACAATGGTCAAGTAAAGGGACTAGAATGCTTACAAATAGAATTGAGTAATTTCTTTGATAAGTCCGGTCGCCGCATACCAAATCCTATACCAGACTCAGAATTCATCTTGGATGTGGATATGATTATTCCAGCTGTAGGCCAAAAAATAGATAGCTCTTTCTTGAAAGATGAGCTTGTTTTAACAAAAAAAGGAACTATTCAGATTAATTCCAATACTGGCGAGACCAGTCTTCCTGGAGTCTTTGCCGGAGGAGATGCTGCTTCTGGACCTGCAACTGTAGTGGAAGCTATTGCTTCTGGAAATATAGCCGCTATTTCTATTGATAAGTACCTTAACGATGGAAAAGAAAGCAGAGAAGTTGTCTCTACAGGAAAACAGACTATTTTAGAAGAAGAGCCAGCTACATACAGAAGGCATGTAATGCCTACCTTAGGCAAAAAAGAAAGATTGACTGGCTTCAAAGAAGTTGAGTTAGGCTTTACCAAAAAAATGGCTATCGATGAGGCACGACGCTGCTTGCGATGCCATGAAAAAGAATAAATTATAGGTGTTTAATGGAAATTATTAAGATTAACATCGATAATCAGCAAGTCCAAGTACCAAAAGGTACCACTATTTTAAAAGCTGCTGAAATTGCCGGTATTGAGATTCCAAACCTTTGTTTTCACAAGAGATTAAACCCTAATAGTGTCTGTAGGGTTTGCGTAGTAGAAGTAAAAGGTGAAAGTTCCTTAGTTTCTTCATGCTCTTACACTATAGAAAAAGAATTAACTATTTACACTGATAACGAGCGCGTAAAAACAGCACGAAAATTAGTTTTAGAATTAATCATGTCTACTCATCCTAATGATTGTTTACTCTGTGAAAATAATGGAAGCTGCAAGCTTCAGGATTATGCCTACCAATATGAAGTTGAAGTTTTTAAATTTACAAGAGAAAGACCTAAATACAATATTGATAAAAGCAATCCTTTCATTATAAGAGATTACAATAAATGTATATTATGCGGTCGTTGTGTTAGTATTTGCCATCAAGAACAATGTTCTGATATTATTAACTATACCCATCGAGGCTTTGATACTAAAGTTTCTACATACTTTGACCGAGGCTTAGAAGAAAGTAGTTGTGCTTTCTGTGGACAATGCGTTTCAGTCTGCCCAACAGGAGCTTTAAGCGAAAAAGTAGCAAAAGGAAAAGCTCGCAGTTGGGAACTAAAGAAAGTAAATACAATTTGTCCTTATTGTGGTTGTGGTTGTAGTATAGATCTAAATGTTAAAGATAATCAAGTTATAAAAGTTACTTCTCCTGAAAATGAATCTATAAACAATGGAAATCTTTGTGTAAAAGGAAGATTTGGTTTTGACTTTATAAACCATCCAGAACGATTAAAATCTCCTCTTCTAAAAGATAAAAACGGTAATTTTAAGGAAATTAGTTGGCATGAAGCAATTACTACTATTGCTTCTAAACTCCGTGAAATAAAAGACAATTATGGTTCTAATGCCATTGCAGGTCTTTCCTCAGCCAAATGCACTAATGAAGAAAATTATGTTTTTCAGAAATTCATGAGAGCTGCTATTGGTACTAACAACATAGATCATTGTGCTCGTTTATGACACGCTCCTACTGTCGCCGGTCTGGCGGCTTCATTTGGTAGCGGAGCTATGACCAATTCCATCTCAGAAATAAAAGATGCAGATTGTATCTTAGTTACAGGTTCTAATACTACAGAAGCACATCCTATCATAGCTTTAGAAATTAAAAAAGCTGTAAAAAAAGGAGCTAAGCTTATTGTAATAGATCCTCGTAGAATTGAGCTTTCTAAAATAGCTATTCTTCATCTTCAGCAAATTCCAGGAACTGATGTTGCCTGGCTAAATGGAATGATGAGGGTAATAATAGAAGAAAATCTACATGATAAGAACTTTATTAATAACCATTGTGAAGATTTTGAGCTTCTTAAAGAAGCCGTATACGAACAGTCTTTGGAAGATATAGAAAAGATAACTGGAATCAATTCTTCAGACATAAAAGAAGCAGCTATACTTTTTGCCAAAGCAGATAAATCTACCATCTTGTATTCTATGGGAATTACCCAGCATACCACAGGTACAGATAACGTTTTATCCATTGCTAATCTGGCTATGCTTACAGGGAATATAGGTAAAGAATCAACTGGGGTAAATCCTTTACGAGGTCAAAACAATGTACAAGGTGCTTGTGATATGGGCGCTTTACCCAATGTTTTTCCAGGATATCAGAAAGTCACAGATCATGATCTAAGAAACAAATTCGAAGAAGCATGGAATGTATCTCTGAGCAATAAAGTGGGCTTAACAGTTACTGAAATGATGAAAGAAGCCGCTACAAGCAGTTTAAGAGCTTTATATATTATGGGAGAAAATCCTATGCTTTCCGATCCTGATATAAATCATGTAGAAGAATCTTTAAAATCCTTAGAGTTTTTGATTGTGCAAGATATTTTTCTTACTGAAACTGCTAAATTAGCTCATATAGTTTTACCAGGGGTAAGCTTTGCGGAAAAAGATGGCACTTTTACCAACACAGAAAGAAGAGTGCAAAGAGTGAGAAAAGCTATTAACCCTTTAGGTTATAGTTTACCTGACTGGAAAATAATACGTAATATTTCTAATGCTTTAGGTTACCCTATGAGATATAATTCTTCTTACGATATTATGGAAGAAATAAGATATTTAATTCCTTCTTATGCTGGAATAACCTATGAAAGAATAGATAATTTTGGCTTGCAGTGGCCTTGTAAGAATATTGATGACCCTGGAACAAAATTTTTACATAAAGATAAGTTCGTTAGAGGCAAAGGCAAATTTCATAGTGTAAAATATATACCGGCCCAAGAAGCACCTGATGAAAAGTACCCTTTTATTTTTACTACAGGACGTATGCTTTATCATTATCATACTGGTTCTATGAGTAGAAAAGCAAAAGGCTTAGATGAAATATGTCCCCAGGGCTATGTTGAAATAAGCTTGGAAGATAGTCAAGAATTAAATATAAGCGAAGGAGGGGAGGTTAAGATTTCTTCTAGAAGAGGTCAAATATCCACTATGGTTAAAATTAACCAAGGACTTCGCAAGGGAGTTGTCTTTATGCCCTTTCATTTTGTAGAATGTGCAGCTAATACTTTAACTAATCCTGCTCTTGATCCAAAATCAAAAATTCCTGAACTTAAAGTAGCTGCAGTAAATATAGAAAAATTTTAATTTTAGGAGGACTTATGTCAGAGAATATTTCTATATGTCCAGCTTCTCTACCTATGTTAGATAAGGCTAAAAATGAAGGTATTGAAACTGTTTTTGACCGCTCTAAAGAGATGAAAACTTGTCCGTTTGGAAGCGTAGGAACTTGTTGCCGAAATTGTGCTATGGGCCCCTGTCGTGTTAATGTTAAAGGAGAAACCGAAGAAGAACAAGAATATGGCGGTAAGGTCGGAGTTTGTGGGGCTACCGTAGGAACTATTGCTGCTAGAAATTTTGCTCGTATGATAGCTGCTGGTACTGCTGCTCATAGCGACCATGGTAGAGAAGTTGTGCAAACCTTTATTTTAGCAGCTAAAGGAGAAACTCCAGGATACGAGATTAAAGATGAGGTAAAACTCAAAGCTGTGGCAAAAGAGCTGGGAATTGATCCACAAAATAAAGATAAAAATAAATTGGCTGTAGAAGTAGGAGAAAAGCTTTTAACAGATTTTGGAAGACAAGAAGGAGAGTTAACTTTCATAAAAAGAGCTCCTAAAAAAAGACAAGAGCTTTGGAAAAAGTTAGGTATCATTCCTCGAGGAATTGACAGGGAAGTAGTTGAAATAATGCATCGAACTTCAATCGGAGTAGACCAAGATTATCGAAGCATACTTCATCAAGGAAATCGTTGTTCTTTAGCCGATGGTTACGGTGGCTCTATGATTGCTACAGCTTTGCAAGATATTATGTTTGGCACACCTATCCCTTTACGCTCTAAGGTGAACTTAGGTGTTCTAAAAGAGGATCAAGTAAATATAATTGTTCATGGACATGAACCCCTTCTCTCAGAAATGATAGTTTTGGCTTCCAAAGACCCTGATCTTTTAGATTTTGCTGGAAAAAATGGAGCTGCTGGAATAAACATTTCTGGAATTTGTTGCACAGCTAATGAAATTCTTATGAGGCATGGCATTCCTGTTGCTGGTAATTTTCTTCAGCAAGAATTAGCTATAATCACTGGAGCCGTGGAAGCTATGATAGTTGATGTGCAATGTGTAATGCAAGGGCTTCCTCGTATTGCTAAATGTTTCCATACAGAAATCATTACAACAAGTGAAAAAGCTAAAATGCCCGGCACTATTCATTTTGAGTTTCATGCTCATAATGCTTTAAAAATAGCTAAAGATATAGTGAAAAGAGCTATTAATAATTTTTCTAAACGAGGAAAAGTAAACATTCCAGATGAAAGTATAGATTTAATTGCAGGTTTTTCTCATGAAACCATTAACTATATGTTAGGAGGAAGCTTTAGAGCTTCCTATCGTCCATTAAACGATAATATCATTAATGGTCGCATAAGAGGAGTAGTAGGAGTAGTAGGCTGCAATAATCCTAAAACTACGCACGATTTTTCTCATGTAACCTTAGTAAAGGAATTAATTAAAAACGATGTTTTGGTAGTTCAAACTGGTTGTGCTGCTATAGCCTGTGCCAAGGCTGGTCTCCTGACTCCAGAAGCAGCCAAAAAATATGCTGGGCCTGGATTGGCTGAAGTTTGCGAAACCGTGGGAATTCCTCCAGTTCTTCATTTAGGCTCTTGCGTTGATAACTCTCGTATCTTAGAAGCTTGCTCCGCTATGGTAGCTGAAGGTGGCTTAGGTGATGATTATTCTGACTTACCTGTAGCTGGTGCTGCTCCAGAATGGATGAGTGAAAAAGCCATAGCAATTGGCCAATATTTTGTAGCCAGCGGAGCTTTGGTAGTCTTTGGAGTAACTTTCCCTGCCACTGGATCTAAAGGTTTTAGCAAATATCTCTTCGATGAACACGAAAAAATAACTGGTGGTAAATGGGCTTTTGAAACTGATTCTATAAAGATGGCTCATTTAATGATTGACCATATAAATAAAAAACGAGTTGCTTTGGGAATAGACAAAAAACCACAGCGAGTCTTATATGATATGGAACTACGAAGAGAACTTAAATTCTAAAAGGAGGTTTATTCGATGTCAAAAATTATCGCTTCTGCTGCCATAAAAGGAGCCCATAAAATTGCTAATTTAGCAGATCAAAATCTAAACCAAGCAATACAAAAATTTGGAAATAATCAAAAAATAGAATTTCCTAATACAGCTTACTATCTACCTATTATTTATTCTATGTTAGGAATAAAAGTGGAAAAACTATCTGATATGGTAACCATATTAGATAAAGTTAGAAACTTACTTCCCGAGGTCCCCTCTCCTACTCTTCATGTTCCTTACTTAGGACATGTTTTAGATGCAGGAATGGCTACCTTATTTGCTGAAGAAATTATTGAGGCCTTGAAATATTTGGAGAATCCTATTCCTTACACTATGACAATTTCGCCAACCAGTGAAAATATCTGGTTAGGTGCTGCCGATGATAAAATAATGAGAGAAAGAGGTATAGAATTTGTTGATGGAAGCGCACCGGGATTTGCTGCTTGTGTGGGTGCTTGTCCTGATAATAAAACTGCTGTAAAATTAGCAAGAGAACTCCAAGAAAAAAATCTTTACATCTTTTTGGCTGGCAATAATAATGGAAAATCTATGTCAGAACAGCTTAAAGAAGAAGGAGTTCAATTAGGCTGGGAAACAAGACTAATACCATTTAGTAAAGATATTTATGGAGCCATTTTTGCTTTGGGCTTTGCTTCTCGAGCTGCTTTAGCATTTGGAGGAGTTGAACCTGGAGATTTTAAAAGAAATCTTATCTACAACAAACATCGTATCTTTGCTTTTGTTTTAGCTTTAGGAGAGGTATCCGATGAATGGTATGCTACCGCTGCTGGAGCTATCAATTATGGCTTTCCTGTTATAAGTTACACTGATATTCCTCAAATCCTACCTACTGGAGTATGTTTATATGAACATGTAGTATCTAATATTCCTTTTGATAACATGGTCGAAAAAGCATTAGAGGTAAGAGGACTTAAAATAGTAAAAACCCATGTTGATATTCCTGTAGCCTACGCTTCTGCCTTTGAAGGAGAACGTATTAGAAAGGAAGATACTTATATTGAGTTTAATTACACGCGAACTAAAGAGCTAACTTTTGAATTTGTTACTTCTAAAAAAATAGAGGAAATTGAAGATGGTAAAATAGAAGTGCTTGGAAAGGATTTAGATGAACTTTCTGAAATGAGCAAAAATTCTTTAGGAATTGTAGTAGAAGTAGCTGGCGCTCGCATGCAATCTGATTTTGAACCTATCTTAGAAAGACAAATACATTCTTTCTTAAACGAAGCTCAGGGTGTTTTTCACATGGGTCAGCGCAATATCAACTGGATACGTATTAGCAAAACAGCTAAAGACAAAGGCTTTTTGCTTTCTCATATAGGAACTATTCTTTTAGCCCGTATTATGGGAGAATATAGCAGTATTGTTGATAAAGCCCAAGTAAAGATTATCACTGATAAGAATATTATTGAGAAATACTACAAAACAGCTATGGATACCTATCATCATCGTGATGATAGACTAAAAGGCCTTACTGACGAAGCTGTCGATACCTTTTATACTTGTACCCTTTGTCAATCTTTTGCACCTGATCATATCTGTATCGTAACTCCAGAACGAAGTGGTTTATGTGGAGCTTATAACTGGTTAGATGGAAAAGCAGCTTATGAAATAAATCCCCATGGACCTAATCAGCCTATACCAAAAGGAGATATTGCTGATCCTATTTTAGGACAATGGAAAGGAGTTAATGACGCTGTTTATAAAGGATCCCATCAAAAGTTAGAACGTATGAATGCATATAGTATTATGGAAGACCCTATGACCTCTTGTGGTTGCTTCGAATGTATATCCGCTATTCTACCTATGGCTAATGGAATCATGATTGTCGATCGAGACCATTTAGAAATGACTCCTTGTGGCATGAAATTCTCTACATTAGCTGGCTCTATAGGCGGAGGACAGCAAGTTCCAGGTTTTGTAGGACATAGCAAGTATTATATTGGTAGTAAAAAGTTTATGCTTGCTGAAGGTGGTATCTTTAGAGTAGTTTGGATGCCTAAGAAATTAAAAGATGACATGAAGGATATACTAATAGCCCGAGGCAAGGAAGATGGTATTGAAAATTTATATGAAATGATAGCTGATGAAACTGTAGCCACAGACGAAGAAGCAGTTATGACTTATTTAGAAAAAACAGGACATCCAGCTTTAACTATGGATCCTTTAATGTAAGAAAAAAGGTAAGAAGCAAGAAGCTATAAATTAAACAAGAAAATTCTGATTTATAGCTTCTTTTTTTGGAGAATTAATGAATGATTTAAATGCTGTTGTTGAAGTTTTGAGAAATGAAGATAATTTCTTAATTACTTCCCATATTCGACCAGACGGTGATGCAGTAGCTAGCCAACTTGCTTTGCATTATATTTTAAGAAATTTAGGGAAAAAGGTTTCTATTATTAATCAAGATCCAGTTCCTAAGAATTACACTTTTCTTCCTAATAGCAATTTAATTTCCACTAATCTAAAGGTAAAACCTGACTTTAATGTTTCCATAATATTAGACTGTAACGATTTTGGAAGAATTGGAGAAGTATATAACCTAATAAAATATTCTAAGCTTATCATTAATATAGACCATCATTTAGGTAATGGAATAGGTCAATTAAATCTAATCAACTCTAAGGCTAGTTGTGTAGGTGAAATAATCTATCAAATAGCAAAAAGCATTCCTCTAAAGATTGATAATACATTAGCTACTTTTATATACACAACAATCATAACTGATACAGGTTCTTTTCGTTTTTCAAACACCTCAGCTTTTACTCATCAAATAGCTTCGGATTTATTAAGTTGCCAGGTAATTCCTTCTAAAATACATAATCTTATCTATGAAAATAACACCCCCGGTCTTATTAAACTTTTTACGCAATGTCTTTCCACGCTTAATCTTTCCTGTAATAAAAAAGTAGTCACTGTATTCTTGACTAAAGAAATGACTGAAAAAACTAGAGTAAAACACATAGAAACAGAAATGGTTACAAATTTATTGCTTTCTATAGCCTCTGTAGAAATAGCGATCTTCCTTCGAGAAATCGGAGACAATATGGTCAGGGTTAATTTCAGGTCAAAAAATAAATTCGATGTAAATAAGTTAGCAAGATTTTTTAACGGAGGAGGTCATAGGCAATCCTCTGGCTGCATTATAGAAGATTCCTTAAAATCTGTTCAAAATACCTTAGGCAAAAAAGTTAGAGAATACATCTATCAAGAAAGTTGATAATTTTCTCTTGCCTTTATTTGTTTATGCTTCTGTTTTGTTATCAGGTTAATATTCTTAGTAATTTATATAACTCAATATCTGCTTCTTTTTTTTCTTGAATAGCCACTTTAAAATCCACCACATTTATTTTATCAGCTTTTATGCCTACAGCTTTGTCTGCCTGGCCATCTGCTAAAAGACTTACCGCTGCAGCTCCTAACCGTGTAGCTAATATGCGATCAAAAGCAGTAGGTGAACCACCCCTCTGAATATGACCTAAAACAACAAGTCGAACATTAAAGCCTGTTTTTTTGGTAATTTCTTTAGCTATTTTACGACTTTTGGCTGCACCTTCGGCTACAATAATTATCCAGCTAATCTTACCCCTATTATGTCCTTTGTTAATATCTTCACACATCATCTCTAAATCATAATTCATTTCAGGTATTATAATATCCTCCGCTCCCCCGCCTAAACCAACTTGCTTGGCAATAAAACCACTTTCTCTTCCCATAACTTCCACTATGAATATTCTCTCCAAACTAGTAGCCGTATCTCTTATGTTATCTATGGCATGAAGAGCTGTGTTTACCGCTGTATCAGAACCAATAGTGGCATCCGTTTCCTCTATATCATTATCAATGGTAGCCGGCACTCCTATGCAAGGAATTTTAAACTCATTTCCAAATATATGGGCTCCCCGATAACTACCATTACCACCAATTACCACCAATCCATCAATGCCATGTTTCTCCAACGAATCCTTAGCCTTACTTCGACCTTCTGTTGTTGTAAATTCTTTACAACGAGCAGTCTTAAGAATAGTGCCTCCACGACTTATAATATTGGAAACAGAGCGATGAGTAAACCTTGCAAAATCGCTCTTAATTAAACCTTCAAAACCGTTATAGATACCCATAACCTCAATACCTTTATATACAGCATATCTGGTAACACTTCTTATGGCAGCATTCATGCCTGGAGAATCACCACCACTTGTTAACACGCCAATTCTTTTCATTTTCATATGATTTCTCCTATTAATAAAATTAGAGAAAGTATCTTTCTTTAAAGATAGAACAACTTCATTTAAATGTCAAGGAAGTTTAAATAATTGTTTTTAATAGTGTAACTGTTCAGCATAAATCTAAGTTTAAAGATTAGTATTTCTGAGCATTAATTGAAATTAGGAAAATATTTAATTTTTAAAGAAA
>JASEGW010000038.1 GCA_030017825.1 bacterium
GATGCTTGGATTTCGGATTTAAAATATCCAGATCAAATACCGAAAAACTTATGCTCAAGTACTTATATAATCGTGGCAATGAAATTGGATGTAGCTTGACATTGGTATTTTAGATTGAAATTCTGTCACTTTATTTACAAAGCTCTCTAAAATTACAGTAGTTACAAATAGCTTGATTATTTGTTTTATAAAAACTTTCTCTATCTTTTGGAATATTCTCTTCAATGTTAAGACAATACTCATACATTTCTTCAGTTTGTGCTCTAACACAACTTGAAAATTTCTGAATGTCATACTCATTTATCTTACATTCTTTTTCGTAATATTCTGGTTTTAAATAAGCAATTATGGGGATAATATTAGTGGGATCCATCCCATAATGATATGAAGCCCAAGTAGAATATCCTAATAATTGAAAATTATGTTTTTCTTCTTGAGGTTTACCTGTCTTCCAATCAATTATAAATATTTTGTCATCAAGGGGAAAAAGAAAATCAACCTTACAATAAGCTTTCCTTCCTTCGATTATCGTTTCTCCGTATCCTGGCGGTTCAATTAGCCATTCTTTTTTGTTATTAACTGCTTTTTCTGTTAGCCAAATAAATCTATCACTATCTATAAAATTAACTAAACATTTTGAAACGCTATCAAAAATACTATTAATATCAATATCTTTTATTTCATTATAATATACCTCAGAAAATGTTTTAGCTTGACAATAACTCTCTGTCTTCCTTTGGGTAAAATCTAGAAATCTTCCTCTATCAATCTTTCCTTCGTTCTTCAATAGACGTTCTAAAAGGCTCTTAATCACATCATGAACAATATTGCCAATTTCAAGAGGTATTGAGGTCATATCTTTTAATCTATTGATATGGCTATAATCATACTCTTGGTCATATTTGCCATAGTAATTAAAATAGTACTGATGCTTACACTTTTGAAACAAGTCATATCTACTTACTGACCAACCAAGCATAGGTGTGTAATTAAATTGCTTAAGCTTTTCCAACTTATACCTCCATTATTCAAATTATTTCAGCACAATAAATAGTATATATTTCAATTAAACCAAATAAACCAAAAACGCAACTTGTAAAATAATAGACTTACTGCGAAATAACAGCAATAGATACAAAAAAGCTTATAGATGCCTGCAATGGCTGGAGTTATTCAAAAATTGTTGATTTTTTAATAAATAGCTCTATTGCCTTGTCAGTAAAGAAATTATAACATTTTTGTAAAATAACTGATTTATTTCGCAGTAAGTCTAATATATTAAAAAAATACAATACATCATTCACTTTTAATTTGACAAAGGATAATTGTATTGGTATTATAGATTTATAAAAATAAAAGTAAATTTCACCATGGCTAACTCCAAAAATAAAATAATTTCTTTTATTGGTCACCATAAGTTTTTTATATCAATACTCCTTGTCGCAACTTTCCTACGTTTTTACCACTTAGGAGTTGCAAGTTATTGGCTAGACGAGGGGCAATCCATTCAATATGTGCTAAACTTCAAAAAGTATTTTAAAGATTATCTTGCAGGAATTGATAGCAATCACCCTCCCATTTATTATATGCTTCTATATTTTTGGACTTATTTGGGTGTCCATGAATATATTGCAAGATCTCTATCCGTCATAATTGGTATTATAACCATTATTATAGTTTATCAATATGTCAGCAAAATTTTTAATAAAAATACAGGACTAATAGCAGCTTTATTAATATCTTTATCTACTTTCCATATTCAATACTGCCAAGAATTGCGAGAATATATTTTATTAATTCTTTTTTCTCTTCTGGGAATTTTTAATTTTATTTCTTATCTCCAGAACAATAAATCTAAATATCTTGCATATTTTTGTATCTTTTCTATATTAGGTTTTTGGACTCATTATTTCTATATCTTCACCTTTGCTTATTTGAACATTATTTTCTTATTTTTATTTAAAAGATATAATTTAAAGCTCAAAAACTGGTTTCTTGCTCAAGTAATAATCTTCTTAGCTATAATTCCTATTGTAATTCTTGTACTTAAAACTTTTTTCATTCCAGTAGCTAAAGGTATCATTCCTCCTGCAGGCATTGAATGGCTTAAGCCACCTAATATTTATAGCATTAAAGATATTTTAATTTCAGACTTAAGTAGCACTAACCTTTTACTATATAATGAAAACATTAATCCCTTATTTAGAAAATTAGCTAAACTCTTATTTTTAGTGTTGTTTTTTCTGGGTGTCTTTTCTCGTAACACCAAAACCAATCAAAAACTTAATTATCCAAATATCTGTTATCTTCTTTTTGGTTACATCTTATTCTACATTGCAACTGTATATTTAATTTCTATTTATTTTAAACCTATCTTTTGCGGTCGTTACCTTATACCTCTTTTACCTGCTTATCTTATTATTATTACAAATGGTATAAATAGCTTTAAATTGCCATCCTTAAAGTATACAGCTATAATTATTGTCTCTATTATATCTTTTGTCTCAATTTACACTTACTTTACACCTAAGGTTTTTACTAAAGATCAATATCGAGAAACTGCTCTTTATATACAAAACAACGAAAAAGAAGGTGATGTAATTTGCGTTAACGACAGTTGGGTAGGGGTAGTTTTTGGTTTTTACTATAAAAATTATTACCCTAATGGTACTTTAAATAGAGAGTATTTTGGCAATCCACAAAACTATAATAAATTAGTAAGCTCTCTATTAAAAAACTATAAAAGAATATGGCTTGTTAAAAGTAACACAAGTGATTTAGATGTAAATGAAAATGTTAATATATTTATAGAAAATAATTATCCTAATCTTAAGAAAATATTAGAATTAAATTTTGTCCTGGTGAATTTATACCTTTATGAGGTTTCTGGCTTATAGTATTATCTAAATATAACTATTTTATTGTTAATATCAACAATTAATACTGGGCAAAAATCTTTGTAGCTGTCTGTAAATAATATATGCAATATTCTTTAAAGTAGTTTTCTTTTAAGTATGTTACCCACAACAGGATATCGAAATGATTTATAGCAATTAATGTAGTCAATCTTAAAACATAGAAATTCTTAAAATGATATCCTTAAACAAAAATAATTACCTTAATCTCATCCTTCCTATTTTCATCCTTTTTTTGTTTTACGCAATATTAATCCTATTATCCACTAAAGCCTATTATCCCCTAAAAAGGTGTTTTCTTTAGCTGCGATAATGCAAATGCATTAGAATATATTCAATTAAAAGGCATTGTAAAAATTGAATGGAAAGATATCTCTATTGAATATTTAGGCAAAGACATGGACCCAAATAGGGAGTATTTTCCCTTACACCCACCTAAAGGAGCCCTCAACGCTACCACTGATGCCAGTTAAGAATGAATAAAGGAAATATAACTTCTTTATTAAATCACTTTGTATTATAAAAATCAAAATTAGAATTACCGACTAATAAGCTTTTTTTAAAAAGTGAAGTTCCCCAACAAAAGTCGGGGCTTTTTAAAGCTCCAAAATGTTAGCTGTTCAGATAAAAAGCTATGTTTGTCTATATATTTCCTTATTACATCGCCCAACAATATCTAAATAATATTATCATAGTTAGTAGTTGACCATCTACCTATTTATATGATATTATTTAAGAAAAGCATAAACAATTTTAATAACACTACTGCTTATCTTAATCCTTTTAATCCTATAATAACCTGAGTTCGACATAAGAATATGTTCCTTTATTTTAAGTTTAAATCGAACTCAGGTTATAATAAATAATGAATTTATCATTACTTCTACACTATACACAACCGCTAAAGTAAAGATATATGATCTAAGAGGAAGCTTAATTAGAATTTTAGCTAAAGATAAAAGGAGAAATTATTCCTAGATCTCATACTATCTGGAATGGAAAAAATAACTATCATAAAGTAGTGGCTAATAGTATTTACTTTTATCTAATCGTTTCAGAAAATGAAAACTACTCGGGAAAGATGATACTGAAAAAATAAAAAGGAGGCAACATGAAAGCTTTAATTACTGGTGGAGCTGGTTTTATCGGATCTAATTGTGTAGATAAATTTATTGAAAAAGGTTTAGAAGTAGCAGTAATTGATAACCTATACACAGGCCATGTGGAAAATATTCATAAAAATGCTACGTTTTACGAAATAGACATTTGTGACCCTAAAATATCAGAAATATTTGAAAAAGAAAAATTTGATTATTTAGTTCATTTTGCAGCTCAAATGAACGTACGTCATTCTTTAAAAGATCCTATTTTTGATGCTAAGGTTAATGTATTAGGTTCCATAAACTTAATTGAAAACTGTAAAAAATTTAAAGTTTCCAAATTTATCTATATCTCTACTGGAGGAGCTGTGTTTGGCGAACCTCAATATCTGCCAGTAGATGAAAACCATCCCATAAATCCTCTCTGTCCTTATGGAGCCAGCAAACACACTGTAGAGCATTATTTATACATGTATAAAGAAAACTATAACCTTAATTACACTATTCTTAGGTATCCTAATGTTTATGGTCCTAAGCAAGATCCCTTAGGCGAAGCTGGAGTTATTGCTGTATTTACCCAGTTGATGATGAAGAATAAACGCCCTACTATTTTTGGTGATGGTGAACAAACAAGAGATTATGTCTATGTTGAAGATGTAGTAGAAGCAGCTTATTTAGCTTTAACTAAAGGAGATGGAGGAACATACAACATTGGAAGTGGAATAGAGACTAATGTAAATGAATTATTTCGAAATCTAAAAAGAATACTTGACTCAAATTTAGAACCCATTTATGGAGCTCCTATTCCAGGAGAAATTCGAAGAATTTCCTTAAACGGCAGTTTAGCTAAAAAGAAGCTTTTCTGGAAAAATCCTTTAACTTTAGAAGAAGGACTGAGAAAAACTATTGAATATTATGAAAGTCTTTAAAATTTTATCCATAAATTAACTGGTTATTGTTAATCGGTAATCGCTTGTATGGTAATAGATTAGTTAATAATTCCTGAAAAGCTTCGTTACTTTTTTTATTATTTTTTAATCTTAAAATCTGCTTTAATCTGCATCCTAAGAAAAGAAATTTCTGTATTATAAATATATGAAGATTACAATATTGGGTCACGACCTATCAAACAATAGTTTAGCTCGGGTATATGTTTTAGCCAAAGTTCTTTCCCGTAAGAATAAAGTACAAATAATAGGACCAGTATTTGGAAATGGAATCTGGCCACCTTGTGATACTGGAGAGCTTAGCTTCATTAGCGTAAAAGGAAAAAAATATCCCTTCTTCTTTGCTGAAGCAAAAAAAATTATAGACAATATTAAGGGAAATATAGTTTATGCAGTAACTCCTCAGCCTTCTAGTTTCGGAATTGGGCTAATTAATAAAATTTTCAAAAAAGTTCCTTTAATTTTAGATATAGATGATTGGCAAGTAGGTTTTTATCTTCATGAATCAAAATTTAAAAGATTTAGTAACTCCCTGCGTCATATTTTGTACCCTAATGCTTATCCTTACTTACTGTTAATGGAGTCCTTGGTAAAATATGCTGATAATATAACTTCTGTCTCTAATTTCCTTCAAAAAAAATTTGGAGGAATTAAGTTGCCCCAAGGCAGAGATACAGATTTCTGTAATCCAAATAATTTTGATCAGGAAGCCTTAAAAGAAGAATACAAAATAAGCTCTTATCGCATTATTATGTTTTTGGGTACCCCCCGTCCTCATAAAGGATTAGAAAAGGTTTTAGAAGCTATAATTAAATTAAAAAGAGACAATATAAAATTAATGATTATTGGAACCACCAAAGATAATGAATTTGTCAATAATTTAGCTAGTAAAGAACCAGATAAAATCATACTCTTTGGCATGTGTCCATTTAAAGACATTCCCAAATACTTAGCTATGGCAGATATTGTAGTCCTACCTCAAAAACAGAGTTCTTGGTCAATAGGTCAAGTTCCTTCTAAATTTTTTGATGCTATGTCTATGGCTAAACCTATTATTTCTACAAAAGTTTCCGAAATACCAGAGATTTTAGAAGATTGTGGCATTACTGTAGATACTGACGATACAGAATCCTTAGCAAAAAATATTGCCTTTCTTTTGGATAACGAGAAGGAGGCTAAAAGGTTAGGAAAAAACGCTCGTGAAAAGTGCATTAGAGAGTATAGTTTTGACGCTTTAGAAAGAATTATTGACAAAATGTTTAAAGATATGAGGTTAATAAATTAATTATGGGAAGATTAAAAGAAAGAACTGTTTCTGGTCTTCGTTGGGTATCTATCTCTATTGTGAGTAGTCGTATAATCAGATTCTTAACCAGTATTATCTTAGCAAGACTCTTGGTTCCCAAAGATTTTGGAATTATTGCTATTGGTCTTTTGGTAATTCAAATCTTAGAAATGTTTCGGGATTTAGGAATTGGGCAAGCCATAATTTATAAAAAAGATGAAATTGAAAAGACCGCTGATACTGCTTTTATCATTACTCCTGTTATTGGTATCTCTTTATTTTTCTTAGGATATATTATCGCTCCTTATATAGCTATCTTCTTTAAAAATGATTCCCTTACTTCAGTAGTAAGACTATTAGCCTTTACCTTAGTCATATCTTCTGTTGAGGTAGTTCCCTCTTTTCTATTGGAAAAGGAATTAAAGTTTAAGAAAAAAATAGTAGCTGAAATAGTGCCCACTATAGGTCATGCAGCTACAGCAATTATCTTAGCTTATGCTGGTTATGGTTTATGGAGCATCGCTTATGGTCATGTAGTATTTAGAATCATGTCTCTAATTCTCATCTGGTATATCTCTTCCTGGAAACCAAAATTCCAATTTGACAAAACTATTGCTAAAGAACTTCTTAATTATGGAAAATATATTGTGGGCTCTTGGCTGTTAATCTTCATCTATACTCAAATTGACCATGTAATAATAGGAAAGATGTTAGGAGCCGCTGCCTTAGGTTGTTATACCATAGCCTATACTATTGCTAACCTTCCTGCCACTGACATTACCCAATTAGTAAGCCGGGTAATGTTTCCAGCTTATTCTAAAATTTATGAAAATAAAGAATTGCATAAAGTTACCTATCTTAAAGTTTTTAAATATATCTCCACTATAGTTTTTCCTATTTCTTTAGGAATTTTAGTTTTGGCAAATGATTTTGTGGTAATTGTTTTAGGAGAGAAATGGTTAGACGCTGTAATTCCTTTACAATTTTTATCTTTTTATGGATTATTTCGGTCTTTAAGTGCCACTACAGGAAGTATCTTTATGTCTACAGGTCAACCAAAAACTTTACAAAAAATTGTAATATTTCAATTGATAGTATCAGCTCCCTTTCTTTATCATTTTGCCAAATATTATGATGTTGTTGGAGTCTGCCTTATTATGGTAGCCTCTTTATTCTTAGGACTTATTTATGCTCTAAAAAAAGTAAGTAATATTTTAGATATTACTTTATGGGAATTTTTAAATTGTCTAAAACAGCCTATACTCTTTTCTATATTCTCTATAACTTTTATAGAATTAATTTTCCGCTTAATTTATATCATTATGAATATTTATTCTTTAATATCTTTCATTGTTCTAGTAGCAGGTTGTTATTTTTTATTAGTAATTCTATTTGAAAAAAAATGTATTTATGAGCTTTTAAATATTATTGGAATTAATATCAATAGATTAAATGAGAAGGAAGCATGAAATTAAGTCTAGATTGCAAACATTTTATTGGTGAAAAACCATGTAAATATAAAAAACTCTGTCAAGACTGTTCAGATTATAATCCCATGGGAAAAAGGATTCTGATTATAAAATTAGGAGCAATGGGAGATGCTCTGCGCACCACCCCTTTGTTAAAACCTCTTAGAGAAAGATATAATCCCTGTCATATTACTTGGGTTACCGATAAAGCTTCCCATCAACTATTAAAAGGAAATAATTTAATCGATAAGCTTCTTATACTTGATCTAACAACTACTTTAAAGCTGCAATTAGAAGAATTTGATATATTGTTCAGCTTAGATAAAGATATTGCAGCTACTAGCTTAGCTAGCTTAGTAAAAAGCAAAGAAAAATTAGGTTATGGGTTAGAGAATCACGGTAACATTTTTCCTTTCAATAAAGAAGCAGATTATTCTTTTGAATTAGGCATAAGCGATCCCTTAAAATTCAAAATAAATAAAAAAAGCTATCAAGAGTTTATCTTTGAAGCTGTTGGTTTTAAATTTAACGAAGAAGAGTATATATTACCTGTAAGCAAAGAAGATTTAGAATATGGCAAAAACCTGATTAAAAGCAGAGGAATCAAGGAAAATGATTTAGTCATTGGTCTCAATACTGGTTGTGGTCCTATTTTTGCTACAAAAAAATGGACTATTGAAGGTTACGTATCTTTGGCCAATAAACTACATAAAGAATTAAAAGCCAAGATAATGCTCTTAGGGGGACCAGAAGAAGTTGAAAGAAATAACAAAATAAAATCCTTAGTAGATTTTCCTATCATTGATACTGGTTGCAATAATACTTTAATGCAATTTGCTGGTATTATTAATTGTTGCAACCTTATTGTCACTGGAGATACTATTGCTATGCACTTTGCTATAGCTTTAAAAAGATTGGTTTTAATTATTTTTGGTTCTACCTGTGCTCAAGAAATATATCTCTATAATCGTGGAAAAGTTATTGTCTCTGATTTAGAATGTGTTCCTTGTTATAAAAAAATATGCAATGTCTCTCCAAACTGCATGGAATTAATAACTCCAGAAAATGTTTATCAAGCTGCAATAGAATTACTCCAAAAAAGATAACCTTATTTAACCTGAATTCGATATAAATCCAAGTTTAAGGATTAATATTTTTGAGCATTAATTGAGATTAGGAAAATATTTAATTTTTAAAGAAAAAGAAGAAATTAAAAATTAGATATTTTTCGTTAAAATTTCAATTTAGCGAAGAAATATTAATCCTTAAACTTAAAATAAAGGAACATATTCTTATGTCGAACTCAGGTTAATTAATACTATTAAACTCAATCAAATTATTGATGTTCACATCAGTAATTCAAACTTTGGAGGTAACCTTTAATGGATTTAAAAGATTATATTCGCGATATTCCAAACTTTCCAAAAGAAGGAATACTTTTTAAAGACATAACTCCTTTATGGCAAAATAAAGTAAGTTTCAAAGAATCTATTCAGCTCTTAAAAGAGAGATATAAAAACCAACATATTGATCTTATAATAGCAGCAGAATCTAGAGGATTTATAGTAGGAGCAGCTTTGGCTAATGCCTTAGAAATAGGCTTTATCCCAGTTAGAAAACCTGGAAAACTACCTTATAAGACAATCTCTGCCTCCTATGAGTTGGAATATGGTACTGATACTTTAACTATGCATGAGGACGCTATTTCAGAAAAACAAAATATCCTAATAATAGATGATCTTTTGGCAACTGGTGGAACTGCAAAAGCTATGGCAAAAATGGTAGAACAACTTAAAGGAATAGTAGTTGAAATCGCTTTTATTGTAGAGCTAACCTTTTTAAATGGTAGAAATAAAATTAATGATTATAATGTATTCTCTTTAATTCAATACTAACTCAACTACTACCAACTAAAAATCAGTAGTTTTTAAATAGCAATCTGCAACTAATAAGAGTTATGTTAAATAGTTATGGTTAGTAAGCCGGTATGGAAATCAGAACATAGAAAACAATCTAATATTTACTCTCTGTTGTTATTCTAACCCCTTTACCTTACCACTAAATTAGAGATTTTTCTCCCTGATTAGGATAATAAAATATGAACTTTCTCTTAACTAATGATGATGGAATCAACTCTTCAGGTATTTTTTATTTAAAGAAATATCTTTCTGATATAGGCAAAGTTATTATTATAACACCAGATCGAGAAAGAAGCGCTACAGGACATGCTCTTACCTTGAATCATCCAGTTAGAATAAAAAATATTTCTGAAGATGTGTATGTTAGCGATGGCACCCCGGCTGATTGCGTAAATATTGCTGTTCAAAAAATACTATCATGTCCTCCAGACATTATTATCTCTGGAATCAATCCTAGTCCTAATTTAGGTGACGATGTTACTTATTCTGGAACTGTAGCTGCAGCTATGGAAGGTACCTTGCTATCTATCCCTTCTATTTCTATCTCTACTTTAAATGGCACCAACTACGAATTTGAGTTTGCAGCAAAAATCATTTTGCAGATTATACCTTTTGTTAAAAAAATAGGACTACCTCAAGACACTTTTCTTAATATTAATGTCCCTGATAATCCTCAAGGAATAGTTATTACTAAATTAGGTAGAAAGTTTACTCGAGAAAAAATTATTAAAAGAATTGATCCTAGAGGAAATGAATATTTCTGGATTGGAATTAAAAGTCCAATTCCTATAAATACTCAAGATACTGATGTCGAAGCAATTCATAATCATTTAATCTCTATCACTCCTTTAAATTTAGATTTTACAGATTATAAATTTATTACAAGCTTAAAAAAATGGAACTTGAAGGTAAATTTTACTTAATCTGAGTTCGATTTAAATATGAGTTTAAAGGTTAATATTTTTGAGCATTAATTGAAATTAGGAAAATATCTAATTTTACTCCTATTTTTCACCAAGCATTATGAAGAATAAAAAATACTTTATTTATCTAATAATAATTGCATTTATTTTACTTGCTAATAATACTGTCTTTGCTAAATACTATGACCCTCGTGCAAACAAAGCAGATTCTTTACTCAAAGAAGCTTTTGCTCATTATCAAAAATTCAAATATCAAAAGGCCATAGAATTATACCAAAAAGCTCTCAACTTAGAACCTAGATCTGTAAAAGCATGGTTTTGGTTAGGAAAATCATTCTACAAAGTTGGTTTGTCGCATCAAGCTATTTATGCTTATAAAAAATTTATGGAATTAGGAGGAGGAAGCTATTACCTGCGACGAAAAATTAATAGTATTTACCATTATGAATACGACAAAAATAAGGTTCCTTATACCTTTGCCCATTTAATCACTTGGAAAGGAGATAAGATCACTAAAAATCGATTCTATAATCCCACAGGAATAGCAATTGATTCAAAAGAAAATGTTTATATTATTAGCATTTCTTTACATACTGTTCTAAAGTTTTCCTCTAATGGTGATTTTATCTTTAAAATAGGAAATAAAGGAACAAAAGATAGCTTCTTTAATATGCCTTTTGCTATTGCCATTGACAAAGAAGATAATTTTTATATTACTGATTTTGGCAATGATCGAGTGCAAAAGTTTGACCAAAATGGAAATTTTTTGCTTAAATTTGGAAAAAAAGGTATTAAAGAAGGTGAATTATTAGGTCCAGAAGGAATTATAATTGACCATTTTTATAACATTTATGTTGTAGATAGCGGAAATAAAAGAATCCAAAAGTTTGATAAAAAGGGTAGCTTTTTAATGCAATTTGGTCAACATGGTGCTTTGCCTAGCAAATTTATCCATCCTTCTTACATTACTCTCGATAAGCATAATAATATTTGGATAACAGACCAAAAGAGAGGTTCTGCGAAAAAATACGACAAATTCGGTAACTTTTTAACAGAATTACTTCTTCCTATTAAAAATGCTAAGCCAAATGGTATTACTACAGATTTTTTAGGAAATATATATATTTGCGACTCTGAAAAAGGAGTGTTTAGATTTAACTTTCTAAATAATGAATGGAATACTCTTTACGGATGGAATGAAGGATTAGATAAATTTATTTTAGCTAAAGCTATATCCTTAGGCAAAGATGGTATTTTATATGTCGCTGATTATTCTCGATCCTGCATTGATATATTTTCACCTGAAGAATTTAAATATTTTAACTTTGATATTAATGTAGATCAAATTTACACTACTCATTTTCCTATAGTTATCCATGCAGTTACTGTCTATTCTAAGAATCATAAACCCATTTTAGGATTAACAAAAAAAAATTTTAGGGTTATTGAAAATGGAGTTATTGTTTCACCAATTGAAGTTTCTGCTCCTTTTCAAAAGGAAGATAATTTAGTGCTAAGTTTGGTAATTGATACTCATCATAATATGAACAACTACAAGGAAGAGGTTAGAAAAATTGCCAAGGAACTGATTAATAATCTAAAACCAAATATTCAAGCAGTCACTATTACCTCTTTTGATAAAAAAGTCACTCAATTATGTAAACGTACAGTAAATATTAGTAAGCTTAATCATGTTATCGACAACCTGCAATATATGCAATATAAAAAAGATGTTTATATTGATACTCTCCCTAAAGCCCTTTATCATGGAGTGAAAGAAACTTTAGATCTTCCCTGGAAAAAAGCAGTCATAGTATTGACTTGCGATAGAAATGTAAATGATGAAAGTTATATACTTGAAGAATGTATTAATTTTGCTAAAAATAATTATGTACCTTTCTATATTATAGATTTCAGAGAAGGAGTCACCACTAATTTTTCAAAGAGACTAACTAATTCTACTAACGGTAATTATTATCATTATCATACATGCAAAGAAGTTTCCCACTTTTACCAAGAAATTAGCCAACAAGTAAAGAATCAAACTCAGTACTTTATCTATTATAATTCACCTCTTACTTTATGGCCTAATACTTGGATAGATACCCTTGTTCAAGTAGATTATCTAGGTTTATATAGTGAAGACCGTGGAGGTTTTGTAATACCTTAGAAACGAAAAATGTAAAACCATAGCTTAAAAATTATAAATTTTGTATTATTGTTTTGTATTTTGCGTTTTTAATTTTTCGATTGAATAAAACATCTTAAAACATATCCACGATTAAGTACCCATGCAAAAAATAATTAGGTATTGTAGCACACTTAAGGATTTGGATATTGAAGGTAAAATT
>JASEGW010000039.1 GCA_030017825.1 bacterium
AGGAATTATAGCATTTTTGTAAAATAACTGATTTATTTTGCAGTAAGTCTATTATACCAGGAGGAATTGATGACTAAAGTATACTATGATAAGGATGCAGATTTAGGGGTTTTAAAAAATAAAACTATAGCCATAATTGGTTATGGCAGCCAAGGGCATGCTCAAGCTCAAAATCTAAAAGATAGCGGAATAGAGGTAATTGTAGCTGAAGTTGAGGGTAATAAAGCTTGGGAAAAAGCCAGGAAAGATGGGATAAAAGTTGTAGATGCAGCCACGGCAGCAAGAGAAGGGGATATAATTCAAATATTAGTTCCCGACCAGATTCAACCTATGGTTTATAATAATTATATTAAAGATAATCTAAAAGAAGGAAATGTTTTAGGGTTTTCTCATGGATTTAATATTCATTTTGGACAAATCATACCTTCTTCAAATATAGATGTAATAATGGTAGCTCCTAAAGGCCCAGGACACTTAGTAAGAAGAGTATTTATTGAAGGAGGAGGTGTTCCTAATTTAATTGCTATATACCAAGATTACACAAGGTCGGCAAAAGATATTGCCTTGGCTTATTCTAAAGGTATTGGCGGTACAAAGGCTGGAACTTTAGAAACTACTTTTAGCGAAGAAACAGAAACAGACCTTTTTGGAGAACAGGTTATTCTTTGTGGAGGAGTAACTTCTTTAATCAAAGCTAGTTTTGAAACTTTAGTAGAAGCAGGATATCAACCAGAAATTGCTTATTTTGAATGCTGTCATGAATTAAAACTAATAGTGGATTTAATTTACGAACATGGAATTTCAGGTATGCGTTATTCTATAAGTGATACCGCAGAATATGGAGACCTAACTCGCGGACCACGTATAATAGATGAAGCAGTTAAAGATGTAATGAGAGAAACTTTAGAAGAAATCCAGTCAGGAGAATTTGCTAAGGAATGGATTTTAGAAAATCAAGCCAATAGGCCTACTTATAATGCTCTTCGAAATAGGGACAAAAATCATCTCATCGAAAAAGTTGGTAGTAATTTAAGAAATATGATGAGCTGGATTAAGAAAAAAGAAGAACTATAGAATTGGATTACAGATTTACAAGGTATTTTTGCTTCTAATTTCTGTTTTCTGTGCCCTAAACTCTTAATTTTGATTTTTAAAGGTGAATTTTGGAAAAAATAATTATTTTTGATACAACTTTAAGAGATGGAGAGCAATCGCCTGGAGCTTCTTTTACCATAAAAGAAAAGTTAGATATAGCTAAACAATTAGTAAAATTGGGAGTAGATGTAATTGAAGTAGGTTTTCCTTTTTCCTCTAAAGGGGAATTCGAAGCTGTAAAGGCTATTGCTGAAAAAATATCAGATCGTGTTATTTGTGGTTTGGCTCGAGCCAAGAAAGAAGATATAGATTGTACTTGGCAGGCTATAAAAAATGCTTCCCATCCTAGAATACATACTTTTATATCTACCTCTAGAGTTCAAATAAAACATCAGTTGAATAAAACTTATCCTGAAGTATTAAAAATTACCAAAGAAATGGTAGCTTTAGCTAAAAATTATACTGAAGATATTGAATTTTCTCCTATGGATGCCACAAGATCTGAGATAGATTTTCTATATGAAATAATCTATGCTGCTATTGAGCAGGGAGCTACTACTGTCAATATTCCTGATACTGTAGGTTATGCTATTCCTGAAGAATTTGGGAAACTTATTAGGAATATTGTAAAGAATGTTTCTAATATAAATAAGGCCATTATTTCTGTCCATTGCCATAATGATTTAGGTCTTTCTACAGCTAATTCCTTAGCAGCAGTTTTAAATGGAGCTCGGCAGATAGAGTGTACTATAAATGGCATTGGAGAGAGAGCTGGAAATGCAGCTTTGGAAGAAGTAGTAATGTCTATAAATACTCGTAAAGACATTTTTAAACTTGAAACAAATATAAATACTCCTCAGATATACAAAACTTCTCGCATGATTAGCCATTATGCAGGAATGATGGTTCAACCCAACAAATCCATTGTGGGAGAAAATGCTTTTGCTCATGAATCAGGAATTCATCAAGATGGCTTCTTAAAAGAACGCACTACTTATGAAATTATGACTCCTGAAAGTGTAGGCATATCCCAAAGCAAATTAGTTTTGGGTAAGCTTTCTGGAAGACATGCCTTTAACCAAAAAGTTAAAAAATTAGGATTTGACCTTTCGCCTGAAGAATTAGAAGTAACCTTTCAAAAATTTAAGGATTTAGCAGATAAAAAAAGCGATATTTTTGACCAGGACATCGAAGCAATTATAGAAGATGAATTAACTACTATTCCTGAAACTTATAAACTAGATTATATTCATGTAGTAAGTGGAAATAAAACTATACCTACAGCTACAGTTAAGATTAAAAAAAAGGATAAAGTTATTCAAGAAGCAGCTTGTGGTAATGGTCCTGTAGATGCTAGCTTAAAAGCCATAGATAAAGCTACCAAAATAGAATGTAGCTTAATGGATTATAATATTAGAGCTATTACTACTTGCAAAGATGCTTTAGGAGAAGTTAATATAAGGATAAAGTATAAAGATAAAATTTATTCTGGAAGAGCAACTAGTACGGATATTGTAGAATCTAGCGTCAAAGCTTATATAAATGCTATTAATCGTTTAATTTATAAGGAAGAACATTTAAATGAAGCAGACCATAACTGAAAAAATACTATCAGAGCGTTTAGGAAAAGAAGTTAACCCTAAAGAGCTAATTGAAATTAATGTGGATATTGCTTTGGGAAATGATATTACGGCACCTTTGGCTATTAGAGAAATTGAAAAACTAGGGTTAAAAGAAGTTTTTGACCCAGAAAAGATAGTTTTGGTCCCAGACCACTTTACCCCTAATAAGGATATTAAATCTGCACAGCAAGCTAAAATTCTAAGAGATTTTGCCAAAAAATATAATATAAAACACTATTTTGAAATAGGACAAATGGGGGTAGAGCATGCTCTATTACCCGAACAAGGAATAGTTGTTCCAGGAGATGTGATTATTGGAGCTGATTCTCATACTTGCACCTATGGAGCTATGGGAGCTTTTGCTACAGGTGTGGGGAGTACAGATTTAGCTGCGGCTATGGTTAGCGGTAAGTGCTGGCTTAGAGTGCCAGAAAGTATGAAATTTATTTTTTATGGAAAACTAAATCCTTGGGTAGGAGGTAAAGATTTAATTCTTTATACTATTTCTCAAATTGGAGTAGATGGAGCTTTATATTGTGCTATGGAGTTTGCTGGAGAAGTAATTAATGGTCTTTCTATGGCAGATCGTTTTACTATTTGTAATATGGCTATTGAAGCAGGAGCAAAAAATGGAATTATAGCTGCTGATAAAACTACTCAGGATTATATACATAAGAGAGCCCAAAGAAATTATATATTTTATGCTGATGACGAAGGTGCAAATTATAAAGAAATATACGAATTTGATGTTTCTAAAATAGAACCACAAGTTGCTTTTCCTTATCTACCATCTAATTGTAAACCAGCTTCAGAAGCTACGGATATTTATATTGATCAAGTAGTAATTGGTTCTTGTACTAATGGGAGAATTGAAGATTTAAGAATTGCTGCTTCTATCTTAAAGAACAAAAGAATTCATGCAGAAGTAAGGTTGATTGTTATTCCAGCTACCCAAAATATATATTTAGAAGCTTTAAATGAGGGTTTGATAGAAATTTTTATTAAAGCAGGAGCAGTAGTAAGTACTCCAACTTGCGGTCCTTGCTTGGGCGGTCATATGGGAGTTTTAGCTAAAGGGGAACGTTGTGTGGCTACTACTAACCGTAATTTTATAGGTAGAATGGGGGATGTAGAAAGCGAAGTTTATTTAGCAAATCCAGCCATAGCAGCAGTTTCTGCTATTTTAGGTAGAATTGGCATGCCTGAGGAGGAAGAATAAAAATCAAAAATGCTAACAACTTTAACTACTTACATTTGATTATTTTAATTTTCTTTTTACTTTTTATTATAATTTACATTTAAGTATCTGTAAGATATAGAAAATCAGTTTGTTTAAGTTTTTGTGTTAGTATTAATGTTTTAATTTAATAAGAAATTAAAGGAAGTATTATGATTATTAAAGGTAAAGTTTGGAAATATGGAGATAATGTGAATACTGATGAGATTATTCCTGCTCGCTATTTGAACACATCTGATTCAAAACAATTAGCTGAGCATTGCATGGAGGATATTGATTTAGACTTTGCTAAAAGAGTGAATAAAGGGGATATAGTGGTAGCTTTGAAGAATTTTGGCTGTGGTTCTTCTCGAGAGCATGCTCCCTTAGCTCTTAAGACTTTAGGAATAAGTTGCATAATTGCTACTTCTTTTGCTCGTATTTTTTATCGTAATGCTTTTAATATTGGGCTTCTCTTAATTGAATCAGATGAAGCCAGCGAAGATATAGAAAAAGATAATTTAATTGAAATATACTTAGATAAGAATTGCATAAACAATTTAACAAAGAATAAGACATATTCTATAAATCCCATTCCTGAATTTATGCAAAATATGATAAATTCAGGTGGATTAATGAAATATATTAGAAATAAAATGGTTGAAAATTGATAACTAAATAATTATTGTTTTGTTAAATGACGGTAAAAGATTAACTATTGTTACTTAATATTTATAAAGAATTATGAAATTCTATATAAGGAGTAGTTATGTATAAAATAGCAGTTATTCCAGGAGATGGAGTAGGTCCAGAAGTAGTTAGAGAAGGCCTTAAAGTATTAGAGAAGGTTGCTATCATTTGTGGATTTGGCTATAAATTAATTAATTATGAATTTGGCGGAGATTATTACTTAAAACATAAAGAAGTTTTGCCGATATCAGCCTTATCTGAACTAAGAGAAATGAGTGCAATATACTTGGGAGCAGTAGGTCATCCTAGTGTAAAGGCAGGTATATTAGAAAAAGAGCTTCTACTTAAGATTAGATTTGAATTAGATCAATATGTAAACCTAAGACCTGTAAAACTTTATCCAAATGTATGGACTCCTATTAAAGATAAAACTTCCCAAGATATTGATTTTATTGTTGTGCGAGAAAATACAGAGTGTCTATATACAGGTTTGGGTGGATTTCTTAAAAAAGGAACTTTAGATGAAGTAGCTATCCAGGAAGCTATATATACCCGTAAAGGAACAGAGCGTTGCATTAGATATGCTTTTGAATTTGCTAAGAATAGGAATAAAAGGAATAAAGTTACCTTATGCGATAAGAGTAATGTTTTAACTTATGGTCACGACTTATGGCAACGAGTTTTTCATGAAGTAGGAGAAGAATATCCAGAAGTTGAAAAAGATCATGCTTATGTAGATGCTACTTGTATGTGGATGGTAAAGAATCCAGAATGGTTTGATGTTATTGTAACTTGTAATATGTTTGGAGATATTATTACTGACTTAGGAGCTGTAATTCAAGGTGGCATGGGTGTAGCAGCTGGTGGAAATATTAATCCAGAGGGAGTATCTATGTTTGAACCTATTCATGGTAGTGCTCCTAAATATGCTGGTAAAAATCAGATTAATCCTTTAGCTAGTATTTTAGCCTTAGCTATGATGTTGGCTAATTTAGGAGAAGAAAAAGCAGCTTTAAAGGTAGAAGAAGCTGTAAGTCAAGTTTTAGCTACTGGAAGAATTAGAGATATGGGAGCAGGTAAAATGGGCATTACTACTTCCGAGGTAGGAGACTTAGTAAAAGAGTTTATATCTTGATTTTATATAAATTTTCTTTTTTGGATACATTAAATAGATTAAAAATAAATAATAAAAACAAATATATAAAAAAGTTAAAATCTGATTTCTGGTTTAAAAATCTATATTTTGTAAAATTGATTTGAAGGTGATTGATATGAAAAAATATAAGGTAGCTATTGTAGGTGCTACAGGAGCTGTAGGAAATCAAATGAAAGAAATACTACAAGAACATGATTTCCCTATAGAAAAATTATATCTTTTTTCTAGTAGTCGTTCTGCTGGAAAAGTATTGGAATTTAAAGAAGAACAAATTACCGTAAAAGAACTTACCCCTGATTCTTTTGAAGGTATAGAAATAGCTTTATTTTCTGCTGGAAGTAAAACTTCCAAAGAATATGTTCCTTATGCTGTAAATGCAGGTTGTGTTGTGATTGACAATAGTAGTGCTTTTAGAATGCAATCAGATGTTCCTTTAGTAGTACCAGAAATAAATCCTTTCGATCTAAAATGGCATAAGGGAATTATTGCTAATCCAAATTGTTCTACTATACAAATGGTGATGGTTCTTAAGCCTCTCTATGATAGAGCGGGTATAAAAAGAGTGGTAGTGAGTACTTATCAATCAACGTCTGGAACTGGCTGGAAAGCTATGATTGAATTAAGAGAGCAGTGTGAAGCTATAATGAACAAAAAGGAAGTAAATGTACAAGTTTATCCATATCAAATTGCCTTTAACGTAATTCCCCAAATTGGTGCATTTTTACCCAATGGATATACTGAAGAAGAATTGAAAATGGTTAATGAAACTAGGAAAATTTTAGGGGATGAAACTATAGCTGTTTCAGCTACTACAGTTAGAGTACCAGTTTTTATTTCTCATTGCGAAACTGTTAATGTAGAACTTAAGCAAAAATTGACTGCTTCGCAAGCAAAAGATATTTTATCCTCTACGATAGGAGTTAAAGTAGTAGATAATCCGGAAGATTCTATCTATCCATATCCATTAATGGCTAAAAATAAAGATGAAGTTTATGTAGGACGAATTAGAGAAGATCTTTCTGTTCCTTTTGGGCTTGATATGTGGATAGTTGCGGATAATTTAAGAAAGGGTGCAGCTTTAAATGCTGTCCAAATTGCCGAAAAAATGATTAAATTAAGATTAATTTAATCATACGGAAATTTCATTTCTAATCACAAAGTACAAAAATTTTTCAAAGGGTGTAAAATTTTATTTAAGAAATATTATTTAAAAAAAGATAGAAGCAAGAAAGAAAAATAGAAGTTTAACTTCATGTTTTTTAGCTTCTTACTTTAAAAGTATTTCTCTGTAATTAGACTTTTAAATTAATTTATCCATTTTGTATGACAAAATTATAACTAAATAGTAACTATTCAGCAATGTTCAATGTAACAACATATTTCCTTAGTGCGAAGTTTATGCTGAATAGTTACCAATAAATGAAAAATAGTAATCATTGTAAAAATAAAGATAGTATATGATTTATTTTTATACAATTATATTTATATTTTAGTGCATTATTTTTCTTTCTTGCTTCTTATTTTCAACTTCTAAGTTATCTTTTAAGAATGTGGAGGCCAATTTAGAATTATTATGTTGTAATAATTCCTCTATAACTTCTTATGGCTAATTTTTCCTTGACCAAAGGTTTTCTTTGTGTTATATTGTCAATCTAAAAACTATTAAGTATATTTTACAATCTACCCTACTTCTTAATCTATTTTCTCTAAACAAGTAATGTTTTATGATTACCAAAAATCAGTTTTTTTTAGGCTTTGACATTGGTTCTGTCAGTCTTAATACAGTAATAATAGATTCTCATAAAAATATCATAGAGGAACATTATCTTCGCACTAAAGGCCAACCTTTAAAAACTTTCCTTAACAACTTAAAAGATATCTTAAGTAGATATTCCTTAGATAGTTTCCAAAAAGTAAGTATTACTGGATCCGGCAGCAATCTAATTTCTGAGACTATAGGTATTTTTACTTATAATGAAATTGTTGCTCAAGTCAAAGCAGTAGAACATTTTTATCCTCACGCTAAAGCAATTATTGAAATTGGTGGTGAAGACTCTAAACTTATTCTTCTAAATAATAACAAAAATTCTGTATTCATAGAAGATTTTGCTATGAATGCCCTTTGTGCAGCAGGTACAGGATCTTTTCTAGACCAACAAGCAACCCGTCTTAAACTATCTATTGAGGATGAATTTGGAAACTTGGCTCTAAAGTCAAAAAAACCCCCTCGTATTGCTGGAAGATGTAGCGTATTTGCAAAGACCGATATGATTCATCTTCAGCAGGAAGCTACTCCTGATTATGACATAGTTGCAGGGCTCTGCTTTGCTTTAGTAAGAAACTTCAAAAGTACCTTAGTAAAAGGTAAAAAATTACACAAGCCTATTATTTTTCAAGGAGGAGTTGCTGCCAATAAAGGTATTATTAGAGCTATAAGAGAAGTTTTTGAATTATCAGATCAAGAACTAATTATCCCCAAGCATTTTACATCTATGGGCGCAATAGGGTCAGTATTATTGTCTTTAGAAGACCAAACCAGCACCCCCAATCTTGATCTAAATCTACTAAAAGAAAAAATAAGTTTCGCTAAAGATAATTCTAAAAGATTAGAACCGCTAACTTTTAATCCTAAAAATTTCCAGGTTTCCTTTTCAGATTCATCTTGTAGCTTAAAAAAGGAAGTCCCCTCGAAAGAAACTTTAGATATTTATATTGGTATTGATATTGGATCTATAAGTACCAATGTGGTAGCTATCGATAACAACAAAAAAGTAATAGCTAAGCAATACTTAATGACAGAAGGTCGTCCAATCGAAGCTGTTCGCAAGGGATTGGAAAATATCTATCAGGAGGTTGGAAAAAAAGTAAATGTATTAGGAGTAGGAACTACTGGATCGGGAAGATATATGATTGGAGAATTAGTAGGTACTGATATTGTTAAGAACGAAATAACTGCCCAAGCTGTTGCTTCTATAGAAATCAATAAAGATGTAGATACTATTTTTGAAATTGGAGGGCAAGATTCTAAATATATAAGCATAAAAAATGGAGCTATTGTTGATTTTGAAATGAACAAAGTTTGTGCTGCCGGTACTGGTTCTTTTCTTGAAGAACAAGCAGAGAAATTAAATATAAACATTAAAGAAGAATTTGGAAATTTAGCTTTATCGTCTAAATCTCCTGTTTCATTAGGTGAGCGTTGCACTGTTTTTATGGAATCGGATTTAGTTCATCATCAGCAAAAAGCTTCTTCGAAAGATGATTTAGTAGCAGGGCTCAGTTATTCTATAGCCTTCAACTATCTTAATCGAGTAGTAGCAGATCATAAAATTGGAAATAATATTTTCTTTCAAGGAGGAGTAGCTGCTAATAAAGGGGTTATTGCTGCTTTTGAAAAGATAACTAACAAAAAAATCACTGTTCCTGAACATCATGAAGTTACTGGAGCCATAGGAGTAGCTTTAATTGCCCGTAGTTTTATGAAGCAGAACAATCAGAAAAGCAAATTTAAAGGTTTTGACTTCAGTAAAAGAAAATATATTATTGATTCTTTTGAATGTCATAGCTGTTCTAATATTTGTGAAATAAGAAAAGTATCTTTTGAAAATGAATCACCTTTATTTTTTGGTAGTCGTTGCGAAAAATATGATTTAAGTAAGAAGAAAGAAGATCTTTCCTTGCCTGATCTTTTCAAAGAGAGAGAGAGTCTTCTTCATAAAGATTACTCTTCAGCAAAAATACAACCAAATGCTCCTATAATTGGCATCCCTCATATTCTATTCTTTTACGAATTATTTCCCTTATGGAATACTTTTTTTAAAGAATTAGGTTTTAAAGTTGTTGTTTCAGATAACACCAATAAGAACTTAATTCACAAAGGAATTGAATATGTTACAGCCGAAACATGTTTTCCTATAAAATTAGTACACGGGCATATTTTAAATCTTATTGACAAAAAAGTTGATTTTATTTTTCTGCCAAGCATTATCAATATGATGTCAAATAAAAATGATGGAGAAAAAAATCAGAACTGTCCCTATATTCAAGCTATTCCATATTTAATAAATTCTGCATTTGATTTAAATAATTACAAAATAAAACTTCTTTCTCCAGTTATTCGTCTTCAAAAAGGAATTAAAACTATTGAGAATGCTCTTGTTGAAATGGGTAAAGAGCTAAAGAAGTCTTCCTGGCAGATAAAGGATGCTATAAAAGTTGCTGAAGCTGCCCAAGACTTATTTTATTCTACAATAAAATCTCGTGGTGAAGAGATTATTAACAACCTCCCCAAAGATAATCCATCAATAGTAATTGTGAGCAGACCATATAATGGTTGCGATTCTGGTATTAATTTAGATTTACCAAAAAAATTAAACCAACTTGGCATTTTAGCTATTCCTATGGATTATCTAAACTTAGAATCTATTAACATATCAAAGCTTTGTCCTGATATGTATTGGAAAGGTGGTCAAAGAATCCTTGGTGCTTCAAAGATTATTTTAGAAAAAAAGAACTTGTATGCCATCTATATTACTAATTTTGGATGTGGACCTGACTCCTTTATTATTCGTTATTTTAAAGAGAATATGCAGAAGAAACCGTATTTACAAATTGAGATTGATGAGCATAGTGCTGATGCTGGTGCCATTACTAGATGTGAAGCTTTTTTAGATAGCCTAAAAAATGCTCCTAAGACCTTTTCCTTTGAAAACAATTTATCTATAATTTCAAAAAATATTACCATCAATCATCATAGAATCCAAGATAAAACAATCTATGTTCCTTACATGGGCGATCAATCCTTGGGCATTGTTGCTGGTCTTATTGCTGCAGGGTTAAACGCTCGCCTGTTTCCTGAGTCTGATCAAAAAACTTTAGAATGGGGTCGCAAGTATACATCTGGCAAGGAATGCTATCCTTGTATTATTACTACAGGAGATATGGTAAAACTTATAAAAAGTAAAGACTTTAATCCTGAAAACACAGCTTTCTTTATGCCAGCTGGAAACGGTCCTTGTCGTTTTGGCCAATATAACAATCTTCAAAAACTAATCTTAAAAGACTTAGGTCTATCTGATATTCCTATTATTAATCCTAATCAAGACACAAATTTTTTCAAGGAATTAGGTAGCTTGGGCGATAAGTTCTTTAGAGTTGCCTGGCAAGGTATTATTGCATTCGATCATTTAGACCAGTTGCTTCGAGAAAGTAGACCTTATGAAATAGAGAAAGGAACTACAGATAAAATTTATCAAGATTGCGTGCAGAAAGTCTTTAATTCTTTAAACAATAATGGAAATATATACGAAACCATGGGATATGTTGGAAAACTATTTAATGAAATTCCTAAAAAACATGAAAAAAGACCTGTAATTGGCATGGTAGGAGAAGTTTTCGTAAGACATAATCCTTTTAGTAATAATAACATTGTTCGGCAAGTTGAAGAATTAGGAGGTGAAGTTTGGCTAACTTCAATAAGTGAATGGTTTTACTATTTAAACTTTACCCGCAAAAGAAGAGAGCTCAATGATAAGAACTATATCTCCTTTTTCACCTCTCTTAAGAACGAGTTCTTTCAAAACTTTATAGAGCATCGTATTAAAAAACTTTTAAAGGGTTGTATTCGTAATTATGATGATTCTTGTGTAAAAGATATTGTGGAATTAGGAAGCTCGTATATCCATTCTTCATTCGAAGGAGAAGCTATTTTGAGTATTGGCAAATCCCGAGATTTCTTTTATAAAGGACTTTCTGGAATTATTAATACTATGCCTTTTACCTGCATGCCTAGTACAATCGTAAATGCAATATTCAAGAAATTTAGAGAAGATCACTCTAATATTCCTTGCCTCACTGTGGCTTATGATGGACAAGCAGAATCAAATACTTTGGTCAGATTGGAAGCTTTTCTTCACCAAGCAAAACAATACAAACTGCAAAACAACAATATTAATGTTAACAACTATTACTAAAAAGACAGATTTTATTTTTCCCTTCCCTCTTAGCTCTATACATAGCTTGATCAGCCATTCTCAGAAATTCTATACTTGTTACATCGTGACAAAGCTCTGAAATTCCAATACTAATAGTTTTATGTATGCACACTTGAGATCCTTCTCGATTATTTGGACGGAATTCTATTGATTCAAATAATTTGCGAATATCTTCGGCTATGCTTAAGGCATCTGTAGTATTTGTTCCTGGAAGTAATACAGTAAACTCTTCTCCAGCTAATCTAAATCCTATATCAGCTTTTCTTAATCTATTGCGGATAACGTTGGCCAATTGAACAAGAACATTATCTCCTTCGCTGTGACCATATCTATCGTTATAAATTTTAAAATCATCTATATCTATATATAAAAGACACACAAAACTCTTATATCGTTCAAAACGGTCATGTTCCATTTGGAGAACATCGTAAAATACTCGACGATTCCATAGTTTTGTGAGCTCATCT
>JASEGW010000003.1 GCA_030017825.1 bacterium
CTCACAAAAGCTACAAAGAAGAATTAATAATTTTTCTTTAATCTTTATGCACTTAGTGTCTTTGTGTGAGGAAACTCTTGTACAATAAAATTAATTTTTAAGAGCATAGATTTATATAAATACTCTCAAAAATCAGAGTATAGATATTTGCTCTTCTTCTAATACCTGTACTCTAACTTCTGTTTTTTGTTATTTGGTTTGAGTTTTCTAAAAATTACCTATATCCTTTTATATCCCTTCAAGATATTTTCCATAATATTCTTAGGAGTTTCTGAAAATTCAAAAAACTCCATATTGTAAATTCCTCTTCCTTGAGTTAGTGAACGTAAAGTAGTGGCATATCCAAACATTTCCGCCAAAGGAACAGTAGCATAAATTATCTGATTATTTTTTTTATGGGTTATTTCTATAATATTTCCTCGACGAGAACTAATATCTGAAATTATATCACCAATATATTCTTTAGGAAGAGTAATTTCAAGTTTCATTAAAGGCTCTAACAATACTAAGCTTCCTTTTGTAGCTGCTTCTCTCAAAGCCATAGAACCAGCAATTTTAAAAGCTAATTCTGAAGAATCTACCTCATGATAAGAACCATCTATCAAGATAACCCTTATACCTGTTATGGGATAACCAGCTAGAATTCCATGCTCTGCTGATTCTAAAATACCCTTTTTTATAGCTTGAATATACTCTTTAGGAACTGCACCTCCAACAATTTTGTTTTCAATTTCTACCCCTTGTTCTTTTACAAGAGGCTCTATTTTTATAATTACATGCCCGTATTGACCCCTTCCTCCAGTCTGCTTAATATATTTTCCTTCCCCTTCTGCTTCTTTCTTAATGGTTTCTCGATAAGAAACCTGAGGTTTTCCAATATTAACTCCAGTATTAAACTCCCGAACCATACGATCGGTAATAATCTCTAAATGAAGCTCCCCCATTCCAGACACTATGGTTTGCCCTGTTTCATCATCAATATGGTGCTTAAATGTAGGATCTTCTTGTGAGAGTCTACTTAAAACTATAGACAGCTTTTCTTGATCCTCTTTGGTTTTAGGTTCTATAGCTACAGAAATTACTGGTTGGGGAAATTTAATAGACTCTAAAACTATTGGGTGTTCTCTATAACATAAAGTATCTCCTGTAGAAACATTCTTAAATCCTACTATAGCCCCAATATTTCCTGCATGTATTTCTTTACACTCTTCTCTTTTATTTGCATGTATACGTAATATTCTACCAATACGCTCCTTTTTCTCTTTAGTAGAATTATAAATATAAGAACCTGCTTTCACTACTCCAGAATAAACTCTAAAGTAGGCCAAGTTATCTACAAATTTATCACTAATAATCTTAAAAACTAAAGCTGCTAAATGCTCTTGATCATTATTTTTTCGAGTTACTTTTTCTCCTGTACCAGGATATATGCCTTCAATAGAAGGAATATCTTCTGGAGATGGTAAATAATTAATTATAGCGTCTAATAAAGATTGCACTCCTTTGTTTTTAAAAGCTGTTCCACAAAGAACAGGAACAACATAATTTTTTATGGTAGCCTTACGAAGAGCCCTAATTAAATCTTCTTCAGTAACTTCATCGTTATGAACATATTTATCCATGATTTTTTCATCATGCTCCGCTAATCTTTCTATTAATTTTCCTCTTAGATTATTCGCTTCTTCCTGAAACTCTGGTGGAACTTTTGTATCTTCATATTTTGCTCCATATTCTTCACCACCCCATATACGGGCCTTCATATCGACTAAGTTAACTACACCTTTAAAATTATCTTCGCTACCTAAAGGAATTTGAACAGGTAAAACGTTAGCTCCTAGTCTCTTGCGAATCATTTTTACTGTTCCTTTAAAATCAGCTCCTACTTTATCCATTTTATTTACAAAAGCAATTCTAGGAACTTTATACTTATCAGCCTGATGCCAAACAGTTTCTGATTGAGGCTCCACTCCTCCTACGGAACAAAAAAGAGCAACTGCTCCATCAAGAACTCTTAGAGACCTTTCTACTTCTGCTGTAAAATCTACATGACCAGGAGTATCGATAATATTTATTTGACAATCCTTCCAAAAGCAAGTTGTAGCTGCAGAAGTAATAGTAATACCTCTTTCTTGCTCTTGTTCCATCCAATCCATGGTAGCAGCGCCTTCATCAACTTCTCCGATCCTGTGCACTTTACCAGTATAAAATAAAATACGTTCAGTAGTTGTAGTTTTTCCAGCATCTATATGAGCCATTATTCCAATATTTCTAATATTTTTTAACGCTACCTTCTCTGGCATCTTCATAACTCCTCAAAGGAACGAAAGTTTTGTTTTATTTTTTTTAAACTATCACATCCCTTGCTAATTTTTTAATCAGAATACAGATAACAAAATACAAAACACAGTTTTAAATAATTTTCAATCCTCTAATTTCTATATTCTGAATTTTATCTGACAGCTAAGCTATATACCTACCAACGATAATGGGCAAAAGCTTTATTGGCTTCAGCCATTTTATGAGTATCATCTCTTTTTTTAATAGCCAACCCTGTATTATTAGCAGCATTTATTAATTCATCTGCTAGTCGCTCTTCCATGTTTTTCCCTTTTGCTGCTCTAGCAAACCCAATAATCCACCTAATAGCTAAGGTACTTCTTCTGGGTTCTGGTACTTCTATAGGAACCTGGTAAGTAGCTCCTCCAACTCGACGAGCCTTTACCGCTAAATAAGGTTTTACATTATTTAAAGCTTTTTCAAAAACATCAAAACCAGGCTTTTTAGTTCTTTTCTTAATAATCTCTAAAGCATTATAAAATATTCTTTCTGCTAAACTTTTCTTGCCACATTTCATTATACTATTTATAAACTTAGCAACAAAAATACTATTATATACCAAATCAGGCCTAATTTTTCTTTTTTGTACAAATTTTTTTCTAGGCATAAATTCCTCTCACAATTTAAGCTGTTTTGGGTCGTTTTGCTCCATACTTAGAACGAGCTTTCATCCTATTAGACACCCCTAAAGCGTCTAAAGTTCCTCTTATAATATGATAACGGACTCCTGGTAAGTCTTTTACTCTTCCTCCTCTGATTAGGACCACAGAATGTTCTTGTAAATTATGCCCTATTCCTGGAATATAAGCAGTAACCTCATATCCACTAGTTAGCCTAACTCTAGCTACTTTGCGTAAAGCTGAATTAGGCTTTTTAGGAGTAGTAGTATAAACTCTAGTGCAAACACCTTTTCTTTGAGGAGAATTAGCTAAGGCCAATGTTTTTCGCCGTTTTTTTATTTTTTCTCTTCTATTTCTAATTAGTTGATTAATTGTGGGCATTAATCCTCCATTATACACAAATTAAGCTTTATGAGTATTATTTATAATATAAATATGATCGAAAATATATATGCTTAATAAAGTGTAACCATTCAGCATAAACTTCGCACTAAGGAAATATGTTGTTACATTGAACATTGCTGAATAGTTACAATAAAGTTTAAAAAGAATTTTCAATTCTTAATTTATAATTTTCAACAAATTTTACAATTCTCAAACATTATAAAATGTTTCTATAAAACAAAAAAGCAGCAAGAGGCTGCTTTAATATATTTCTTTAAAGGCAAGCATGTATTCTTATTTATCACCAACCTTTAATGTAATTTTTCTCAGCTCTTATTATATTGCTTAAATCTAAAGCTAAGCAATAAATTTAGCATTATTCCTACTTTTTGTCAAGAATTATTTTCTATATTTTCGTTTATACTTACACTCTTATTTGTATCTTCCTTTTCTTCTTCTTTATTTAAAATTAACTTTATATTTCTTTCGTTAACAATTCCTGTTCCCGCCGGTATCAATCTACCAATAATAACATTTTCTTTTAACCCTCTTAAATTATCTACTTTTCCTTTTACTGCAGCTTCGGCTAGAATTTTAGTGGTTTCTTGGAAAGAAGCTGCAGAAATAAAGCTTTCTGTGGTTAAAGAAGCTTTAGTAACTCCTAGTAAAATTGATTTACCTTGGGCAGGCTTTAATCCCTTTTTCACATATTCATTATTTACTTTTCTAAACTTTATTTTATCTATTTGCTCACCAATTAAAAGATCAGTATCGCCAGAGTCATTGATTTCTATCTTACGCAACATTTGCTTTATAATAATTTCAATATGCTTATCATTAATATTAACTCCCTGCAAGCGATATATTTCTTGGACTTCATTTACTAAATATTCCTGTAAGCTTTTATCTCCTTTAATTCTTAAGATATCATGTGGATCTACAGAACCTTCAATAAAAGGTTCTCCAGCAGACATATAATCCCCATTATGTACTTTTAAATGCTTGCCTATTGGAATGGAATAAGTTCTTTCTGTCCCTGTTTCGCTAATTACAGCAATACTTCTATAACCTTTAGTAACTTCTCCAAACTCTACTACACCATCAATTTCAGAAACAATTGCAGCTTCTTTAGGATGCCTTGCTTCAAAAAGTTCTGCTACCCGAGGAAGACCTCCGGTAATATCCTTGGTGCGGCTTAATTCTTGAGGAAATTTAGCTAACGTTTCTCCTGCAGATATTTTATCTCCCTCGTTTACAACTATTCTAGCTCCATGAGGAATTAAATATACTATAGGTTCTTTTCCATTTTCTGGGTCTACTAAAACACTAGGCTGAAGCTCTCCTTCTCGATCTTTAATTACTACCTTCCTAAATAAACCCGTATTTTCATCTAATTCTTCTCTAATTGTTCTATCTAAGATGATATCTCGATATACTATTCTACCACTATATTCAGTTAAAATAGGTTCATTATATGGATCGAACTCTGCAATTACTGTATCTGCAGATACAAAATTTCCTTTTTTTACAAGAAGAGTTGCTCCTGCCTTAAGACTTATAGCCCTATCTTTTGCTACAATATAAAGCTTTCCCTCTCCATCTAAACGAACCACTCCATTCATCTCAGAAGCAATATCTTTTTTACCAACTGTATAAAGTATATCCCCCATATTTACCCAAAGACCATCAAATACTCTTAAATCTTCTTTAGAAGAAAGAGGGTATTCTTTTAATACTTTTCTGATAATTAAATTACCTTCTCGAGAAACAATAGATTTCTCTTCGCTAATATTTATAACATATTTTGGCAAATCAACAATTTCAACTCCATAAGCCAACTTTATTCCCTTCTCTTCTACAGTTCTATAAGCTGTTCCGCCAATATGAAAAGTACGCATAGTAAGCTGAGTGCCAGGTTCTCCTATGCTTTGGGCAGCAATAATTCCTACAGCTTCCCCAATTTTTATCAATTTCCCTGTAGAAAGATTTCGGCCATAGCACTTAATACATGTTCCTTTTTCAGATTCACAAGTTAGAACAGTACGAATAGGAACTTTTTCAATTTCAGTTTTCTCAATAGCTTCCGTAGCTTTCTCGTTAATCTCTTCTCCTGCTTTAGTTATTATGTCTCCACTCATAAGATCAACAATATCCTCCAGAGCAACTCTTCCTAACACTCTATCAGAAAGAGACTCTACTATTTCATCTCCTTCTTTTAGAGCAGAAATAACAATACCATTTATAGTACCACAATCTTCTTCAGAAATAATTACATCTTGAGCTACATCTACTAAACGGCGAGTTAAATACCCAGCATCAGCAGTCTTAAGAGCAGTATCTGCCAATCCTTTACGAGCACCATGAGTAGAAATAAAATATTCTAAAACATTTAATCCTTCTCTAAAGTTTGAAGTAATAGGAAGTTCGATAATCTCACCAGAAGGCTTAGCCATAAGCCCTCTCATTCCAGCTAATTGACGCACTTGCTGTTTACTGCCTCGCGCTCCAGAAGCAATCATCATATAGATAGGATTAAAACCATTCATATCTTTTTCTAACTCTTTATACATGGCATCAGCAATTTTTTCTCCCACACCAGTCCATAAATCTACAATTTTATTATATCTTTCTTCATTAGTAATAATTCCACTTTGATATTCTTTCATAATTTGATCTGCTTCTTTTTTGCTTATCTCCAATAATCTCTTTTTAGCTGCAGGTATTTTTATATCATCTATGGAAATAGTAGTAGCAGCTTTGGTTACATAGCTAAAACCTAATTCCTTAAGACTATCTAAAAGCTTTACTGTTGTCTCTAAGCCAAATTTTTGATAGCATTCAGAAACAATTATTCCTAATTTCTTTTTATCCAAAGTATCGTTAATATACTCTGATTGCTCGGGTAATACATTGTTAAAAATTACTCTTCCGGCAGTAGTTTCTATTGTTTCATTCTTAATTTTGACCTTTATCATTTCATGTAGAGTTATATCTTTAATATCGTAAGCTAAAATAACCTCATTTTTATCTATAAACTGCCTTATTGGCCCTTTACCTTTAACTCCTTTAGTAAGATAGTAACATCCCAAAACCATATCTTGAGAAGGAACTGCTAAAGGTTTTCCATTAGCTGGAGACAAAATGTTACAAGAAGAAAGCATTAGAAGTTTTGATTCTAATTGAGTTTCTATAGATAAGGGCACATGAACAGCCATCTGATCGCCATCAAAATCAGCATTAAAAGCAGTGCATACTAAAGGATGAATTTTAATAGCTTCTCCTTCTACTAAAATAGGTTCAAAGGCTTCAATACCCGCTCTATGTAATGTAGGAGCACGATTTAGTAAAATAGGGTGCTCTTGAATAACTTTTTCTAGAATTTCCCAAACTTCGGAACTACCCCATTCTACCATTTTTTTAGCACTTTTTATATTATGAACAACTTTATTATTTACTAACTTTTCCATAATAAATGGTTTAAAAAGTTCTAAAGCCATCTTCTTAGGTAAACCACATTGGTTAAGCTTTAACTCTGGACCTACTACAATTACCGAGCGACCGGAGTAATCCACTCTTTTTCCTAAAAGATTTTGACGAAATCTTCCTTGTTTTCCTTTTAAAATATCTGAAAGAGACTTTAAGGGACGATTTCCAGGTCCTTTAATAACTTTACCTCTACGACCATTATCAAATAAAGCATCAACAGATTCTTGAAGCATTCTTTTTTCATTTCTGACAATAATATCAGGAGCTCGAAGTTCTATAAGACGACTCAATCGACTATTGCGGTTAATTACTCTCCGATACAAATCATTTAAATCAGAAGTAGCAAAACGACCTCCATCCAATTGAACCATAGGACGCAGTTCAGGAGGAATTACTGGAATAACATTTAAAATCATCCACTGGGGCTTGTTTCCTGAACTTACAAAAGCTTCAAGAGCATCTAACCTTTTAATCATTTTCTTCTTTTTCTGTATCGAACTATCTTTTTTCATCTCCTCTCTTAAATCATTAATAATTTGAGGAAGATCTAAATCTTTCAAAAGCTCCTTAATTGCTTCAGCCCCAATACTTACTTTAAAAGAAGAACCATACGATTCTTTAGCTTGACGATAATCATCTTCTGTTAAAAGTTTTCCTTTTTTAAGGTCAGTTTTACCAGGGTCTATAACTATATATACTTCAAAATAAATAACTCTTTCCAAATCTCTCACTGAAATATCTAAAACTAAAGATATTTGACTAGGAATTCTTTTTACATACCAAATATGAGACACTGGAGCCACTAATTGTATATGTCCCATTCTTCTTCTGCGTACATCACTACGAGTTACTTCTACTCCACATCTATCGCATATAACTCCTTTATATCTAATACTCTTAAATTTTCCACAAAAACATTCCCAATCCCGAGTAGGGCCAAAAATCTTTTCACAAAAAAGACCCCCTCGTTCCGGCCTAAAAGTTCGATAATTTATAGTCTCTGGTTTTTTTACTTCTCCGTAAGACCATGATAAAATATCCTCAGGAGAAGACAATCTAATACTTATAGCCATAAATTTTTCGAATTCAAATTCATCCTTGTCAAATATTTCCTCATCTATTATTTCGGCTGTTTCTTCTTGGGGATCATTTTCTTGTAAAACTGTCTCTTCTGGAGTTATATCATTATTTATCAAAGCTAATCTCCCTTTAGATTAATTTTTTTTATTTTTTCCTAATAACTTCTGAGCAGCAATTAAATTCTTATTCACAAGCTTATCTTCATTTAGCTTCTTTATATCAATAGCATTTCCTTGGTCATCTATTACTTGAATATTTAAAGCTAAGCCTTGAAGTTCGTGGACCAAAACATTAAATGATTCTGGAATTCCAGGTTTCTTAGGAATCTCCCCTTTTACAATTGATTCGTAAACTTTTGCTCTTCCAGCAATATCATCAGATTTCACAGTCAATAATTCCTGTAAGGTATAAGCAGCACCATATGCTTCTAATGCCCATACTTCCATTTCTCCTAAACGTTGTCCTCCAAATTGAGCTTTACCTCCCAATGGTTGCTGGGTAACTAAAGAATAAGGACCGGTAGAACGTGCATGAATTTTATCTTCAGCTAAATGAGCTAGTTTCATCATGTAAATATAACCAATAGTAACCTTTTGGTCAAACTTCTCTCCAGTTTTACCATTATACAAATCTACTTTTCCATTTTCAGGCAAACCTGCTTTTATCAAAAAATCTTTTACATCTTTTTCTGTAGCTCCACAAAATACTGGAGTAATTGCATGCACTCCTAAAGTATAAGCTGCCCATCCTAAATGAGTTTCTAAAACTTGACCTACATTCATACGTGAAGGTATAGAAAGAGAATTTAAAACTATATCCACTACAGTTCCATCTTTTAAGAAAGGCATATCTTCTTCTGGTAATATTTTTGCAATTACCCCTTTATTACCGTGACGACCTGCCATCTTATCCCCAACCGTAATTTTTCGCTTATTAGCTATATACACCTTAACTAATTTTTCAACGCCAGGAGGTAAGTCATCTCCTTTAATTTGAGAAAATACTTTTACATCTATAACTACACCTTCCGTCCCATAAGGCATACGCAAAGAAGTGTCCCTCACTTCTCTAGCCTTTTCTCCAAAAATAGAATAAAGAAGCTTATACTCAGGAGAAAGACCAGTTTCACCTTTTGGGGTTACTTTTCCTGCTAAAATATCTCCCGGTTTTACCTCAGCTCCAATTCTAATTATTCCATCTTTATCTAAATTAGCTAAAGCCTCTTCTCCTAAATTTGGAATATCTCGGGTTATAGATTCTGGACCCAACTGAGTGTCCCTAGCTTCCACTTCAAACTTTTCAATATGAACAGAGGTATAGACATCATCTTTTGATAAACGTTCGCTTATTAAAATAGCATCTTCAAAATTATATCCTTCCCAAGGCATAAAGGCTACTAAGACATTTCTACCCAGTGAAAGACGACCACATTTTGTAGCCATGCCATCACCAATCACTTCTCCTTTTTGTACTGTTTCACCTTCTTTTATTAAAGGATGCTGATTAATACAGGTAGTCTGATTAGATCTCCTATATTTCAAAAGCTCATGCACATGAATATGGCCTTCATTATCAGTAATTTCTATTCTATCGCCTGCAATTTTAGTTGCCACTCCAGAAACCTCACTTAATACAGCAGCATAAGAATTTTGAGCCATCTTTTTTTCTGTTCCTGTAGATACATAAGGAACTTCAGGATAAAGCAAGGGAACAGCTTGTCTTTGCATATTTGAGCCCATTAAAGCACGATTAGCATCATCATGTTCTAAAAAAGGTACTAAATTCGTAGCTATACTTACTAATTGCTTAAAGGAAACATCAATAAAATCCACTTTTTCCTTAGGTATAATAGGAAATTCTCCCTTTTGTCTTACTGGAACTTGTTCATCTATTAAAAACCCATCCTTATCTATTCTGGAATTTATATTAGCTATATTGTATTTATCTTCTTCGGCTGCAGAAAGATATTTAATTTCTTCGGTAACTTTTCCATCCTTAACTACTCTATATGGAGATTCTATAAAACCATATTTATTCACTTTAGCATAAGTAGCTAAAGAAACTATTAAGCCAATATTGGGTCCTTCAGGTGTCTCTATAGGGCAAATTCTACCATAATGAGTATAGTGCACATCCCTAACTTCAAAACCAGCTCTTTCTTTACTTAATCCTCCTTGACCTAAAGCGCTTAATCGTCTTTTATGAGTTAGCTCAGCTAAAGGATTGGTTTGATCCATAAATTGGGAAAGTTGACTAGAACCAAAAAACTCATTAATAGCTGCAGAAACAGGCTTAATACTCATCACAGACTGGGGAGTAACAGTTTCTACATCTTGAATAGTCATCCTTTCTCTTACCCCTCGTTCTAAACGAGCAAAACCCACCCGAAGCTGATTCTGCAATAGTTCACCAATAGAGCGCACTCTACGATTTCCTAAATGGTCAATATCATCAGCTTCTGATTGTTCAGCAGAAAGTTTCATTAAGTATTTCATGGTAGTAGTTATGTCTTCAGGAGTAAGTACTGTAACATCTATCGAAACATCCAAATTTAATCTATGGTTTGTTTTATATCTTCCTACACTTCCTAAGTTATATCTAGTTTCATCAAGGAATAATCTATTAAAAGTTAATTGAGCATTTTCTATAGTAGTTGTAGGTTCTCCTGGTCTAATAACTCCATAAATCTTAATTAAGGCTCCTTCTTTATCTTTTGTTTCATCTTTTTCTAAAGAATTAAGGAGGGAAATATCCATATTAACTAAATCTATAATAGAAATCTCATCTATATTATTCTCCTTAATCATTTCCAAATCTTCTTCATTTAACTTTTGTCCTGCTACTCCTAATACCTCTCCTGTCTCTTCATTAACTATATTTCGAGCTAAACGAACTGATAATAAATCTTTTCTTTTTTGTAAAGATATCTTTTCACTTTTATAAAATAAAGAGATAATTTCTTCATTGGTTTCATATCCTAAAGCTCTTAAAATCATACTGGCTAGTATCTTTTTCTTACGTGCAATACGAATATACATAACACTGCTTATATCAATTTCAAACTCTAACCAAGCTCCTCGATATGGCACAATCTTAGCTGAATATAAACGTAAGCTCTTATCGTAGTCAAAAAATACTCCAGGAGACCTATGTAGTTGACTTACTACTACCCTTTCTGCTCCATTAATAATAAAAGTACCTCTTTTGGTCATAAGGGGAATATTTCTCATAAAGACATCCTGTTCTCTAATTTCTCCAGTATCTTTATGAATTAGACGCAATTTTAAATAAAAAGGGATAGCATAAGTAGCATCTCTTTCTCTACATTCTTGCTCTTCATATTTAAGTTTTCCGAAATAGTACTCTACAAATTCTAAGACTATCCTTTCATTAAAGTCTTCTATGGGAAAAGTTTCTAATAGAACTTGCTGAAGTCCTTGATTCTTTCTTTCAGAAGGCGAAATATCTATCTGTAAGAAGTTTTTGTAAGATTCATGCTGGATAAAAACTAAGTCCGGTGTATCCATAGCATCAGGAACCTTATTAAAGGAAACCTCTTTGATCTTATCATTAAAACTGGCCAAGACTTTACCTTCCTTTCTAAGATCTTTAAAAGATGCAAAAATCATTTATTCTAAATATTAATTTTTGTAATTTTACAAATCTACTTAATTTCAATTATGGCGCCAGCACTTTCTAACTTGGCTTTTATTTCTTCAGCTTCTTGTTTGCTTATCCCCTGCTTTACAGGTTTAGGAGCATTTTCAGCTAATTCTTTTGCTTCTTTTAATCCTAAAGAAGTAACAGTTCTAATCTCTTTGATTACTTGGATTTTTTTGTCTCCTGTACTAGATAGGATTACATCAAATTCTGTTTTTTCTTTTTCTGTATCTGCTTCTGCTGCTGTTTGAGGAACTACTCCTACTGCTACTGGTGCAGCAGCAGAAACACCAAACTTGTCCTCAAGTTCTTTTACTAATTCTGAAAGTTCCAAGACAGTCATTTTGGAGATAGCCTCTACTAATTTTTCTTTTGTAGCAACTGTCATTTTTAAATACCTCCTTAATATTTTTGAGATTTTTCTCGAAAATTCTAATTTTTTATATAAATTTAACTTATTATATAAAGTACCATATAAAGCTTTTAACCCTTAATTTCAAGATCCTAACCCTATGACTCCTTCTGCTCTTTAATAGCTTCTAAACATATTAATAATCCCCTCATAGGAGAATTTAAAGTCATTGCTAATTTTGCTAATAATACCTCCTTAGAAGGTAAGCTAGCCAAATCTTTAACTTTATTAGCTTCAATAATATGACCTTGTAAAATTCCTGCTTTTATTTCTAGCTTTTTATATTTTTTGTTAAATTCTATTAAAGTCTTGGCCAAAGAAACTGTATCATTCGCATCTATAGCTATAGCAGTAGGACCAATAAGATATTCATTCAATGAAGATAAATTTATGTCTTTTACTGCAAGTTTTACTAAAGTGTTTTTTATTACTTTATACTCTACGCCATTATCACGTAATCTATTTCGTAACTCACTAATTTCTTTTACATTAAGCCCTCTAAAATCAGTTAAAATACTTAAACTTGCTGAATCTAATTTATTTCTTAGATCATTAATTATTACTGTTTCTTTTTCTCGTAAGCTTTTCATAATAAAACTATTCCTCTTTAGATTTTTATACTGGTAAATAGTAATTGTAGATTACTATTTACCTAGTTACCCTTTTATTAATCCCCAAATTAATTTTCCATTAACTTTTGAACTTCAGCAAGGTTAATTTTTATGCCTGGGCTCATAGTTGAAGAAAGAGATATTGTTTTTATATATTGACCTTTGGCAGCAGAAGGTTTAGCTTGTATAATAGCTTTTATTAAAGCTTTTATATTTTCAATAATACTTTCTATAGGGAAAGATAACTTTCCTAAAAGAACATGAACTATCCCATAACTATCAGCTCTAAATTCTATTTTACCAGCTTTGAATTCTTTAATAGCTTTAGCCAATTCAAAAGTAACTGTACCAGCTTTAGGGCTGGGCATAAGTCCTCTTGGGCCTAAAATCTTGCCTAATTGAGAAATCTCCCTCATTATATCTGGAGTAGCAATAGCCATATCAAAATCTACCCAACCTTCCTTTATTTTTTCAATATATTCTTGATCTCCTATATAATCTGCACCTGCCTCCTGAGCTTCTTTTACTTTCTCTCCTTTTGCAAAAACTAAAATCTTTATGCTTTTACCTGTTCCATTGGGTAAGACTACAGTACTTCTTACTTGTTGGTCATCGCGTTTTGTTTGCACTCCAAGATTTATGGCTATTTCCAATGATTCATCAAATTTAGCATAAGCTATTTTTTTAATATTTTCTATAGCTTCCTGTAAAGTATATAACATCTGTTTATCTATTTGTTCTAATGCTTTTTTATATTTTTTTCCTTTAAAAACCATTTATTGTCTCCTTATACTTATTCTACTATTTCAATACCCATACTTTTAGCTGTACCACATATCTGTTTAATGGCGCCTTCATCATTTACTGCATTTAAATCTGGTTTTTTAAGCTGGGCAATTTTTTTTACTTCTTCCATAGTTATTTTAGCTATTTTTTCTCGATTAGGACTAGAAGAACCTTTTTCAATACCTGCTGCTTTACAAAGCAATACAGCCGCAGGAGGTGTTTTTAAAACAAATGAAAAAGTACGATCTTCGTAAACATTTATTACTGCAGGAATAATTGTTCCTTCTTGTCCAGTTGTTTGAGCATTAAATGCTTTACAAAATTCCATAATATTTACCCCATGTTGACCTAAAGCTGGACCTACAGGTGGAGCAGGATTTGCTCTTCCGCCTGGAATTTGTAATTTTATCTCTTTTATAATTTTTTTAGCCATAGATTTCCTCTTTATAACTTTTCTACTTGATGGAACTGTAATTCTACAGGAGTACTTCGACCTAAAACACTAATCATTAATTTTAACCTTTCTTTCTTTATATTTATCTCTGCTACTGATCCTACAAAATTAGCAAAAGGACCATCAATTACTCTTAAGTTTTCACCTTCTTCAAACTGAGCTTTTATTCTAAGTTTTTTGCCTTTGCCAGAAATATTCTCCAACATAGTTTCTATTTCACTATCTTCTATAGGAATAGGCTTATCTTTGCCGCCTATAAATCCAAATACTCCCGGAGTATTTTTAATAACTTGCCAAGCTTTATCAGACATCTCCATCTCAATTAAAATATACCCTGGAAAGAATTTCTTTGTAGATAATTTCTTTTTTCCACCTTTTACCTCAGCTACTTCTTCTGTAGGAATCAATACTTGCTTAATAAGATTTTCCACTTCCATATTTTTAATTCTTTGCTCAATATTAGATTTTACTCGGTTTTCATAACCAGAGTAAGTGTGAATAACATACCAATCTTTTTTACTTTCCAATTTCTTACCCTCGAAATATAAATTATTTTTAAATTAATTTTTAGAATGCAGCTTAACGCAGATATTTTTCAGAAAGATATTCTTCAGAAATTAGAAGTCAGAACTTTTTATCCCCCGTCCTCTGCCTTCTATTCTCTTCCTATGACCCTACAATTAAATTTATTAATTTAGTTAAAATTAAATCAACGATACCTATATAAAAACTCACAATCACTATACATATAATAACTATTAAAGTAGAATTTAAGGTCAATTTTCGATCAGGCCAAGATACTTTGCCTGTAGGAGGCACAGTTTCCAACCATACTTCTTTTAAAAATTTCTTTATTCTCTTAAACAATGATGACTCCAAATTATATTTATAGAATGGCAGGCCCGACAGGACTTGAACCTGCAACCCCCGGATTTGGAGTCCGGTGCTCTACCAATTGAGCTACGGACCTAAATTATGGAGTATAAACTTAAGCAAGCATTCATTCAACAAAAAGATACGCTTAAAAAAACTCAAACTATATCTATATAAAGATTAATGTTATAGATTTGAAAAATTAGAAGTTTTAAAGTTTAACAAATTTAGAGCAGAAAAAAAGAACTTTAATTATTTAACTCCAAACATCTCAACTCTTTATCTTTTAATCCTAAGCTTTTATCTCCAAAACTTTATAATTTCTGTAGTTTAATCGCAAGATTTTGGTTTTAATTGGTTTTAATTAGAAAACAGCACACAAATAATAGAACACAAAATACAGATTAAAATTTTTCAGATTTCTGGCCTCTGTTATCTATGTTCTATGCTCCGGTTTCTGACCGCTGATATTTAATAGTTAAACGCTTATAAATATAAACTTAAATAAATTTTTATTTAGTTTCTTTATGTATGAAATGAGTGCGGCAAAATTTACAATACTTTTTTAATTCAACTTTTGTAGTCTGCTTTTTCTTATTTCTAGTAGTAGAATAATTTCTATTTTTACACTCACTACAAGCTAAAGTTATTATTTCTCTAGGCATTTTTCCTCTTTATTTAGTTCTAAATAATATATACATAAATTATTAAGTTAACACACCTCTAAAAATTTGTCAAGGTTTAATTTGATTTATTTTTTAAAATAATATTAAAATATTTATAGTGTTCTTCAATAGGCTTAAAAGAGGCTTAAAAGCTCTGCAATCTTTTTGGACAAGGACAACCCCTGTTTCTACATTTTGGAAAATATAGTGTAGAAATAGCTCTTGTGGCTACCATAGGAGAGTATCAACTTATTGTAGAATGCTAAGAAAATATTACTTTTTAAATATATTCCAAGCTTCTCTCTCAAATAATAAAAATAAGCTTTCTATTACAAAATTTAAGAAATTATTACTTGAAGAAAAACAAAAAAAGTTAGTAATAAAAAATAAAAGCAGCTAAAATTGCTGCTAAGAAATTTGTTATTAAGTAACTCATAATTCTTGCTAAACCTTATCTATCTAATAAATTAAGATTATTCTCTTTAAATATTGTATTTACTTTTTCTTCTAATTCTTTAGTATACATACTTAAAGCACCATTGCCAAAAGTATGTAATCTTAAATTTCTATCTGAAGTAACTATCCACACTTTTGTAGACTTATCTCTTTCCTTAACCATTTTTTCAATCACTGTATCAGCTGTTTCTTTTTTAGAAGAATACACTATTTCTAAACCTAAAAAATATTCTCTTTTCCTGGAAACTGATCTCCCGTCAAAAACTATAACTATTTTAGTTTCACTTAAGCTTTGAAATTCCAATAAAATATCTATTAGTTTATTTCTTTTTTCTTCTAAATCTAAATTACTTTTCTTTTTAAAAAATTCCCAAGAATTTATAACATTATAACCGTCAACTATTATTTGCAATAAAATACTATCTCCTATTCTTCGCTTTTTACTTTACTTAACTGCTCTTCTTTGCTTTTAATCTCTTCTTCAAGTTTTTTTATCTCTTCCACTAACTCGTTTATACGAGCATCTCCATTTATTTCTTCTTGCTTGTTTTCTATTTTTAAATGATATAATTTTCCTCCTATTTCGTTAAAGGAACTATTAATTTTTTTATTTAAATTCATAATTTCAATCTTTGTTTTACCTACTTTGGCTAATTCTCCTGTTTTCTCAGCTACTACCAAAGCGCCCTCTTTTAATATCTCTACTCCTTCTTCTGTATATTTCTTTACTTTTTCCCATAAAGTCATGCTAATATTCCTCCTTTGCCTAGAATGTAGATTATAAATATCATACTCTAAAATAAAAATCAATAAATTTTTAATTTTTTTATGACAAATTTTACGCCAAAAATATTTTTAAAACCATAGACTATGGACTATGTAAAATTTGAGATTTTAGAGTTATTTTTTAACTCCTCAACCCTTAATTACAACTTCTATGCTTTAATTGCAGGATTTGGCTTTCGACAAAAAAAGGAGTGAACCATAAGGTCACTCCTAAATAAAAATATCTCTAATAAAATCTCTAATAAAATAAAAAATCTTAACTTACTAAATGATTAGCAATTTTATAAGCTAAATAATCTTTTCTATGCATAGGAAATTTCATAAATTCATCAACATTATCATTTGCTAACCTATCTCTCATTTTATCTGCAACAAGTTCGGAGACCTTTCTTAATAAATATTTACCTTCTTTAATAACTTCTTTATACCTAGAAATACTTTCCTTATCTATAAAATATTCTTCTCCTAATTGGGAAACAACTTCCTTCGCTTTGTAAGCTATTCTTGCTTTTTTAGAAATATCAATCCTATCATATTCTTTATTGCTTCCTGTATCATATTCTTCTCTATCTATATTTATTTGATTAATGTTTTCCGTTTCTATTCTATTTAAATTAGATACAATCCCTTCTTTTTCATTTCCTTGGATATTATTTACTCTTAAACCTATTTCCATAACCATCACCTTCTATTTATTAAGTTATTAAGTAAACCACTCTCTATTTAATATATCGGTATAAAAACAAAAAAAATTAGTCTAATCTTATTTATTCTTTCCAGAAAGAGAGTTTAGGAAATACATATTACCATGAATATAAAGAATTAAAATCTCAAACACCACAAAAGTAGATGCCCCAAGCATAAAGAATGTAAAACTATCTTGTAAGTGATCAGCCGTTATAAGTACAAACAAAACTCTGATTTTATAAATTTATAAATTATAAATATGTCGTGTAGTTTTCGCTTTTTGTTTTACATATATTTTTATTTTTAATTCTCAATCTTCATTAGTATTTCATGATAAGCTAAAAAGTTCTGCAATCTCATTTGGATGAGAACCATATTTTTAACTAAAATTAATTAGCAAAGGAAGGAAGGAAAAAGCATGCTTTCTTTTGAGGATTATTAGTCTTTATTCTTTTGAGGGTTATTAGTCTTTATTTTAGTTTAAGCAGGGTCAATCTATTACTCTATTTGATATCTAAAACGTAAATAATCTTCTAAAATTTTCTTATGATCAAAAGCTAATTCTTCAGGAAATTTATTAATCTCAAAAATTCCTATTTCTTTAGCATCAGAACACGCTTTAGGTACTCCATACCCTTTAGCAATAAAAACCACTGAAACTATATGAGCTCTTTTATCTCTTTTGGGGTCTGAATAGGTATGTAACTGTTTAACTAATTCTACATCTAAACTAGTTTCTTCTTTTGCTTCTCTAATAGCTGCAGTTTCTAAGCTCTCACCATAATCCACAAATCCTCCTGGAATTGCCCAACCATAAGGAGGATTTTTACGCTTTATTAAAACAATCTTATTTTTTTCAAGTTCAATTATTATATCTATTGTTAGATAAGGAGTTTTAATTTTGTTAAACATAATTTTACAACAACTGTAAGCATTTAAGCTATGCATTCATCTTTTTTTCTTACCCTGTCTGAATATTTTAAATAATATCTATTAATGAAAAATAATAGGCATTTCAATTTTTCTATTTTCCACCATCATAAACAACTGTATAGATCTTTCTTTATTCAAAGTCAGCTCATCTTCTTTTATTGACAATTGGTAAGATAGTTCTTTTTGGCAATCTATTGATATAGGCAAAGATAGCCTAAATCCAACTATTTCACCTACATTTATCTTTGATTTAGGATGACAATTAGCAACTCCTAATAACTCATTTTTGTAGAAAAACTTAGCATTTATTCTAGGTTTATATACACAAGAGGAACCTGTATTCTCCAGTTCGCCCTCAATGTAAAAAATATGACTATCCTTATCTTTACCCCATAAACCTTGTAATGAAATTATAGTTAATTCTAAAGTTTTTTTTAATCTAATATAATTACCTTTTACAAATTTCCTTTTTAGCACAACTGTTTTTGGCTGATGAGCAATTCCTTCATCAACAAAAGCCACTTCCTTTTCTTCTTCTAAAATATCAGCAAATTTTTTTACCTTATTTACTCTTTTTTCATCCTTATGGTTAAACATTTTATAAGTCTCTTTTATACTTGCAACTTTTCTTGGTTTTGTTTTTAACCTCTCTTTCTCCTTGGGACTCCTGTAAACTTCGGATGCTAAATGTTTTCTCTTATCTTGATTTCTCTTAAGCTTCTCTATCTCTTTTTCCATTCTACTTAAAGTCGTTTTAATTTCACTGTAATCTATTTCAAAGTCTGCTTTTTTTTCAAGCTTTTTATATTCTTTTTCCTGAACAGAAAGTTCTTCTATTCTCTTTCTATCATTTTTTAAACCATTAATAATCTTTAAAATGTGATAAGCATCTTTGCTATTAGGATTAATTTGGACAGCCCTCTCTAAATTTCTAATAGCTTCAGAATAATTATCTTGCAAGCTATATACTATCCCTAAAATCCGATAAGCTTCGCTAAATAAAGGATCTATCTTAATAGCTTTCTTGAGATGCTTAATAGCTTCATCATACAAGCCATTTAAGCCATATACTATTCCTAATCTATAGGATGATATAACCTCATTTTCAACAGCCTTTTTATCTAATTCAAGAGCTTTTTTTGATGATTCTTGAGTTTTTGATAGTTCTTGAGCATGTATATTTAAAGCAATAAAAAAACTTAAAAAAAATAACAAAATTATTCTCTTCATTATTATTAAGCATACCTCTCTTTATTTATAATTGTAATGGTTTTCTATATATGAGTCAAGGAAAATTTAAATACAGAGACCACAAGAAAGCAATAGAATTCGCCAAGAAAAAGTATTTTTATATAATAATAAATCTGTGCTTTCTGTAGTTGGCATTTTAATTCTTATACCATCAAGGAAAATTAACCTTAGAGAAAAACAGAAAATAAACTAAATAGGATAAAAGAAAAATACAGACATGTGTCCTACTATTAATGAAAATCTTAAACTAAAAATTAAGTTAAAAACTACTTGCTTTAAAAAATAATATTTGATATATTAAAAAAGATAATAATTAATCAAATTAAGAGAGGTAGTTTTCGTGCAAAAAATAATTTTGATAGAACCTAAACCCCCAGATTATCATGTTTTTGCAAAATTTCCTATGCCTCGTTTAGGCCTTCCTGTTATTGGCACTATGGCAAAAAACAAAGGCTACGAAGTAAGGATTTATTGTCAAGAGATTAAAAGAATAGATTATGAAGATGTTTTTTCAGCAGATTTAGTAGGTATTTCTACTACTACTTCTACTGCCCCAGAAGGTTATCATATAGCAACTAAAATAAAAGAACATAATAGCGAAATTCCTATAGTTATGGGAGGCGCTCATGTAACCTTCCTTCCTGAAGAAGCTTTAAAATATTGCGATTATGTAGTTAGAGGTGAAGGAGAACATACTTTTTTAGAATTATTAGAAGCACTGGAAAACCATCACACAGTAAGGAATATCGAAGGACTTTCTTATTCTGAAGGAACCATCCCTATACACAATCCAGATAAGAAAACTCATTTTCACCTTGACTCCTTGCCTATTCCAGATCTTTTTTTAATCCAAGGAAGAGAAAAAATTACTGTTGCTCCTATTTCTACTTCTCGAGGCTGTCCTTTTCATTGCAATTTTTGTTCTGTTACTCCTATTTTTGGTAAAAAGTACCGTTTTCGAAGCACAAATCTTATAATAGAAGAAATGAAGCAGAATAGAGGAAGAGATGTCTTTTTTTACGATGACAATTTTACAGCTAATAAAACTCGCACTAAGGAGCTGTTAGAAAAAATGTTAGAAAATAATCTATGCCCTGTATGGATGGCTCAGACTAGAGTTGACATAGCAAAAGACACAGAACTTTTAAAGCTTATGCAAAAGAGCAATTGCTTTATTGTCCAAATTGGTTTTGAATCTATTAATCCAAAAACTTTAGAATTATACAACAAGGGTCAAACCGTAGAAGAAATTGAAGAAAGTATAAGAATTTTACATCAACACAAGATAAGGGTTCACGGTATGTTTGTTTTAGGTTCGGATGGTGATACTACAGATACTATTAAGCAGACTATTAAATTTGCCAAGAAAAACAAAATTGATACTGTTCAATTTATGACCTTAACTCCCTTTTATGGAACTAAAACTTATTCTGATTTAGAAAAAGAAGGAAGAATCTTTTCAAAAGACTGGAAATTATATGACGGCCATCATGTAGTATTTGAACCTAAAAACATGACTCCTTTTGAGCTCCAAGTTGGTGCGCTTAAAGCTATGAAGAGCTTTTATTCTCTTTGGCGTTGTTTAAAATCATTTTGGAGCGGTAAATTTTTTAATGCCATTATAAGATATTGGGGAAATAGAACTCTTAAAAAATGGGGGAAAAACCATAAATCAATTTTTGCTCAATTAAAACTTCTAAGCAACAAAAAGTAACAGATATTAATTCTATAAAATGATTATAATCATTTCCAAGTAAAAGTTATTACTTTAGAAAGTAACACTGAACACTATTTATAGCTGTAGATAATACTATAGTGATGGGGAGTCGTCTAGGGGCAGGACGCAAGACTCTGGATCTTGTTGCGAGGGTTCGAATCCTTCCTCCCCAGCCAATTTTTATGGCGCCATCGTCTAGAGGACTAGGACAGGTGGTTCTCAGCCATCAGACCGGGGTTCGAATCCCCGTGGCGCTACCAGACATAATCAAATGGCAGATGACAGAACCTATAACACAAACAACAGAATGCAGATTTTCTATATTTTGCGCTTTATTATCTGGGTAGTTTTTCCTTCTTTTCAAGCTCTTCAATAATTTTCTCTATTTCTTTTCTTTTATCAAGAGTATAATCTAAAGACTTCTGGATAATATTCTTATATTTTTTTAGCGAGTTATACCCCTAAGAAACCTCACAATTAAAAAACTCGATAAATTATTGCAAATGCTTTATATTAAAGCAGAAGCAAAAAACTTAGTGATTAAATAAGAGTATCCCCTTAACTAAATAGATTCTCAAGAATACTCTCTATGCGATTTATTGGTATATTGAAATCAATATCAAATGTGAACCGCCCGCGGTTTATTGGTTCGGTGTTACCGATAACCTGGTAAAATGGATTGCCCTTCAATGTAGCTGTAATTAAATTCTGGGAAAGATGTATTGCTGGATTGGTCAGCTCAATAAAAACGGTATCAGGTGCTGTAAAAAGTAAGGCAGCCGATGCTCCTCCAATAATACAAATAATAATTTCAGCATTATAGCATAGATTTATCTGTTCCCAAATAGAATACCTTTCAGGTATGATTTTCTCAAAATCATACTTTTCTAATATTTTCCAAAGCTCATTTTGGTTGGTTAATCTTCTACAAGTTGCGTTTTCACGACTAAAATAAAGACGTTTTTTTCGATCGTCTTTTTTGGCAATTTGACTGATTTTGTTGGTAAAATAATTTAGATAATCTGGGGAAATATGTTGAAATTGATGTGTCAGTGAAGGTATCCATAATTTTTTACATTTAAGCACTGCAGTGTTATCTATTTTACGTATTCTACTCTTACCAATCCCAAATAAATCGAAAAGCTCCAAAACATGGGAAGGGCAATTTGTTGAAACTAAAAGTGGAAGGTGATTGATCTCTTGGTATTGCTCCAATATGTATAACTTGGACATCCAGTCATTGATGCAATGTGAAAAGTTAACTCCACCTCCAAATAGAATTACTTCTTCGTCAATCACCAACTCTTCTTTAGGTATATCCACAAGAACCTGATCATCTGTTGTATGAAACTTATAAGGTTCCATCAGCAACATAGATACTCGAGAATTAGTATCTAAGCCATCGTATATATGGTATCCATTATCCGTAATAACCGTATAATTTGGAGGAATAACTAAGACATTCTCCAAACAAGCAATATAACTTTCACTTACATAATAGAAGTTTTTATCATTTTTCCCTGCTTTTATCTCTTTATCTGGATAAATTATTGTCCCTTTTATTTCCAATTCAATTTTTTGTTTGTTATGAATCATTTTAAAAAACTTATTGTGTCTTTGACAGTATTCTTCCGCCCTAATTATTTGAGTTATTAAAATCTGTCTCTTTTCCCTTTGCGAAGAATCAGGATAGGCATAGATTAAATAATTTGAAATGGCTTTCTCTTTATCTTTGGCCATTATATAAGTTGTAATCAAAAGAGATATTAGGTCAGGCTTGGAACATTTAAGCTCCAAAGCTTTTTGGAAATTTGCGATTGCATAAGGATAATTCTTAACAGTCTTAAAGATTTTTCCGAAAAAATAATAAGTTATACTATTATTCGGCGCTATATTCTGCAAAACTTTAATGTATTCAATCACCTTTTGTAAGTTGTTTTCTAAAAAATATACCTCCAGCATAATTTCTAAAATCTCTATGTTATGGGGATTTTGCTGATAAAAGTATTGAGCAATAGATTTAATTTTAAGAAGCGTGTCACTAGAAAGCTGAATGTTGTCCAACAGATTTCTAATTTCTTTTAAAGTATTCTTAGTATTTGGGTCATTTAGTAAATATTGCATTAGTTTAAACAAGCCTATAATTTTTTTAATGTTTTGGGTAAGAGATTCATGATTCAATTTATCTTTCTATAAAGAATGTATTTTTAAAAGGCTGAACTTGAAAGTTGATATTTGAACGCTCGTTTATTTATCAATTTTCAATTTATCTTTATCTTTCTTTATTTCCTCAATAATTTTTTCTACTTCCTTTCTTTTATTGAGAGTATAGTCCAAAGTTTTTTGAATAGTATTTTTATAATTTTTTGGTGAATTACGAAGTAAATATGTTAAATCAATCACGCTATTAAATAAACTTTTTTTTAATAAAAATAATATCTCTTCCCTGTCTCCTCTTTCTTTCAATATACCATAAGTCTTCATACCTAAAACTAGGCATTCTTTATAGGCCTTTGACAACTCTTCTACATAAATATAGTTACCTTCCTCAGCCATTCTTACTGCTTCTTCTAATCTTTTATAAGCAATAATAATAAAAAACTTTGCTTTTTTAATTTCGCTTGCTAAGTTTACTGCTTGAATTATTTCATAAGTAACTTTTTCAATATATTCAGGTTGGTCAGGAGTAGAACTAATTAATGAAGCCTTTCCTTCAAAAGATACAAAGAATACTGCTAAAATAAATAAAAAAAATATTTTCAATTTTTTATCCTTACTAGTTATGTTTTTTTGACTCTAACAAATATATTTCTTATATCAAACTATTTGATTTTAAACAATATTTTTATTGACATCAATCAATTTTTATTTATACTGAAAATATACTCTTAAAATAAATATTATCAACAAATAAATGAATGTGGGAAATTATGAAATTAAATAATAAAATTGTCTTAATTACTGGGGGTACGGGTTCATTCGGTAAGAAATTCACAGAAATAGTTTTAGAAAAATATAAATTAAAAAAGCTAATTATTTTTAGTAGAGACGAACAAAAACAGTATGAAATGGAGCGTGAGTTCAACAATAAAACTATTCGATACTTTATAGGTGATGTTCGGGATAAAGAAAGACTTTATCGTGCTTTTTCAAATGTGGATATTGTAATTCATGCTGCAGCATTAAAACATGTTCATTTAGGAGAGTATAATCCTTTTGAAGTAGTAAAGACAAATATCTTAGGAGCTCAAAATATTATTAATGTGGCTATTGATCAAGGAGTAAAAAAAGTAATTGCTATTAGCACAGATAAAGCTACAAATCCTATAAATTTATATGGAGCAACTAAACTCTGTTCAGATAAGCTTTTTATTGCTGGGAATTCGTATGCAGGAAAAGCTAAAACAATCTTTAGCGTAGTTCGCTATGGAAATGTCATTAATAGTACAGGTAGTGTAATTCCTCTCTTTGAAAAACTCAAAAAAACTGGCACAATACCTATTACAGATAAAAATATGACTCGCTTTTGGATAACTTTAGAACAAGGAGTAGATTTTGTCCTTAAATGTTTAGGTTTAATGAAAGGTGGAGAAATACTTGTTCCTAAGTTGCCAAGTATGAGTATCATGGATTTAGCAAAAGCTATTGCTCCAGAATGTAAATATGAGTTCACTGGAATTAGACCAGGAGAGAAAATACATGAAGTATTAATTCCAAAAGATGAAGCAAGAAATACATTAGAATTTCCTGACTACTTTCTTATTAAGCCCAGCTTTACAATGTTTGGAAAAAGAAATTATGGAAATGAAAAAGGAAAACTTATTGACCATAGTTTTGAATATAGAAGTGATAATAATGATTGGCGGGTAACTCCTCAAGAATTATTAAATATGATTAAATAGTTCTATCTTCATTTTTATGCTAATAAAGTCGAAAAAGAAAGATAATAATTTTAAGAAGATTAGATGCTAAAAAAAGAGAATATGGAGATAGTATGGAGTAGAAATTAACATTGAACTAAAAATAGCAACATTTTTTTGTCTTTCTATGCCCATATACCACATTCCTATAATTTTCCCCATCTCTTTTTACTCAAGATATTAAAGTTTTTCGTAACTATTCAGCATAAACTTCGCACTAATGAAATATGTTGTTACATTGAACATTGCTGAATAGTTACAGTTTTTCAGTGTTTTACGATAAGTTGAAAAGCTTTTGTAACTCTAATTTAAACAAAGACAAGTTCTGTCCTTATAATTTCTGAATTATCCTATTCTATATAGAAACAATAGCCCTTATAGTTATCCGCAAAAGATTATTAAGCTATCGAAGAGCGCTAAGTAAAATTTCAACTTCAATTCATATATTATTATTAAATTGACATGACTTTTGGTTTTTAATTTAATTAGCTAAAATACTAAGGAAAATAAAAATGAAAATTTTATTAATAAATCCTCCTATTCGAGAATGGTCAAAACCAAATTGCTTTCCCTTGGGACTTGGTTATATTGCTGCTGTATTGCTTCAAGAAGGACATCAAGTTGAAGTATTAGATATAAATGCTTATCGATTTAGTAAAGAGGAAGTTGAGTGTAAAATTAATAAAAACAATTTTGATATAGTGGGAATTGGGGGAATAATAACTACCTATAAATATGTTAAATGGTTAATAGAAACTTTAAGAAAATATTATCCTAATAAACAAATTATTATTGGCGGAAGTATTGCCTCTTCTATTCCCCATATAATGTTAGAAAAAAATAGTATTGATATTTTGTGCATTGGGGAGGGAGAGGAAACAATTAAAGATTTGATTAAAGCATTGAAAAATAATGAAGGTTTGCAGAATGTTAAGGGAATTTGGTATAAAGATAACAAAGGCAGAATATGCAAAACCGAACCACGAATGCCTATTAAAAATTTAGACACTATTCCTTTCCCTGCATGGAATCTTTTTCCAATGGATATATATTTAAAAAATCCTGTGGGTGCACCAAATAAAGATAAATGGATTGATGGTTCATCTAGGGAATCAGATGAGTTAACAATGAATTTATTTGCTACTCGGGGCTGTCCTTATAAATGTATTTATTGTTATCATGATTTTATGGGCCAAGGATATAGATGTCGTTCTCCTGAAAATATTATTAGAGAGATAAAATATCTCTATAATCATTATAGTGTAAATTATTTTCATTTTATTGATGATGAATTTGTCATGAAAAAAGATTTTGTATATGAATTTTGTAAGCTATTAAAAGCTTTTAGCAATGAAATAGGACAAAAAATAACCTGGGGCTGTGCCGGTAGGGTAAACTTGATGACAGAGGAATTAATTGCTGTTATGGTTGATGCGGGTTGCATATTAATTGCTTACGGAATAGAATCAGGTAGTCAAAAGATGTTAAATGTGATGAAAAAAAATGTAACTGTAAAACAAGCTAAAGAGGCAATTGCTTTGACCAAAAAATACCTAAAATGGGCTGATTGTTCTTTTATGGTGGGAACACCTGGTGAAAGTTTAGAAACAGTGCAAGAAACAATTGATTTCTGCAAAGAATTGGACTTAAATCCTGAAGTTATATTCTTTACAACCCCATATCCTGGAACAGAATTGTATGAAATGGCCATATCTCAAGGAAAAATTATAGATGAAGAGGAATATATACTTAATCTTAACGAGCAAGGAGAAAAGATCATGGTAAATTTTACTGAATTTTCTGATGAGGAGCTATTTTGTATTCAAGGAGAGATGATTAGGGAGCTAAATGCTTGGAATAAAATAAAACACTTTAGTGGTAAACAATAATGAATGTACTGTGTGTTATACCAGCAAGAGGAAAGAGTAAAAGAGTACCTAATAAGAATATTAGGATGTTGTTGAAAAGACCCTTAATTGCTTATACTATAGAAAAAGCTAAAGAAAGCAAAATATGCAAGAGAGTTGTGGTTTCAACAAATGACCTTGAAATAGCTAAGGTAGCAAGAGAGTATAATGTTGATGTTGTTATGAGGCCGGACGATCTATCCCAAGATACTTCTCCTATTGATGATGCACTTCGGCATGTAGTTAGATTTTATAATCAAAAAGAGAATTTTATGGCTGATATAGTGGTACTCTTACAAGCAAATAATCCCATAAGAAGGAAAGGGGAAATAGACAAAGTTATAAAAAGGCTTATAGAAATTGATGATGCTACTGCTGTGGTTACTGGATATTTAGTAGATCAGCGACCTGAATGGATGAAAATAGTTGCTTCAAAAACAGGAAGAATTGAGCCATTTATGGAGCCAACAAATTTATATAGAAAACAAGATCTGCCAGAACTTTATTTAATTGATGGATCGGTTTTGGCCGTGAGAGCTCAGACCTTAATGGAGACAGAGAAAATAAGAACAGCTCATGCTTTTCTTGGCAGTAACGTATATATTATTGTTCATGATGCAAAATATTCAATAGAGATAGATGAAGAAAAAGATTTTGAGCAGGCAGAATACTACTTACGCAAAGAAATCGACAAGGATATGTTTTTACATAATGATTTATGATGAAAGAAAAGTAAAAAATAAAGTAATCTTTCGTGTTGACGGTGGAGCAAATATTGGCTTAGGACATATTATGCGTTCTTTGAGCTTAGCTGACGGATTAAGAAGAAAGAATAGTAAAAATTTATTTATAATTAAAGATACTGACTCAGAAGTAATAGAAAGAATTATTTGTAGCGGAAATTTAATAGAAAAATTGCCTTTGGAAATAGATTTGGAAAAGGATCTAAATTTAACCATCGGTTTGATCAAAAAATATCAGCCCAATTTAGTAATTACTGATTCATATGAAATTAACCAGCATTATCTTGAACAACTGAAGAAATTAAATATTGTCCTGATGAGTATTGATGACTTGGCCAACATGTATTTTTGCTCTGATGTGGTTCTCAATCAAAATATTGGCGTTAAAGCCAATGATTATTCTGTAGAGAAGGATACTAAGCTATTATTAGGACCTAAATATGTACTTTTGAGAAAGGAGTTTAAAAATAAGCGTAGTCTTTGCGAGATAAAAGAAGAGGTAGAAAATATTCTAGTTATTTTTGGTGGAACTGATTCTGATAATCAGACCTTGAAGGCAGTCAAAGCGCTTAGAAACATCAAAAGTGCTATAGAAATTGTCGTAGTTATGGGTCCTGGCTACCAATATGAAGGTATTCTCAGAGAGGAGATTAAGACAGATAGCAGATTTATTCTTGCAAGAGATCCAAAAAATATCTTTAATTTAATGATGAAGGCAGATATTGCTATTAGTGCAGGAGGAAGTACTTGTTATGAACTAGCTTATTTGGGGGTGCCGAATATTATTATAATAGTGGCTGATAATCAGAAGAAAATTGCCGCTGGCTTAGATAGCTACGGTGCTTCTATTAATTTGGGTTGGTTTAAGGATGTTGTGGAAAAAGATATTAAAAAAGCTATAGACAGTTTAATGGAGAATAGGGAAAGAAGAGAAAACATGAGTAGAAATGGTAAAAAACTAGTTGATGGAAAAGGAGTAGAAAGAGTAGTGGATGAAGTTATGAGACAAATTGCTTGGAAGATACAGTGAGGAAAATAAAGATAGGAAATAAATTGGTGGGTAAGAATGAACCTTGCTTTGTTATTGCAGAAGTAGGAAGCAATCATAATAGAGACCTTAATCAGGCTTTAAAGCTTATTGATGTGGCTGTGGAAGCAGGTGCAGATGCAGTTAAATTTCAAACTTATTCTGCCGAGGGGATTTATTCTACAAAAACTCCTAAAATGAGCTATTTAAAAAAAGAAGGTTTAACAAAAGAAGATGAGTCAGTTTGGGAATTAATTAAGCGCATTGAGATGCCCCGACAGTGGCATAAAAAATTAGCTTCTTATTGTTACGAAAAAGAAATTATTTTTCTTTCAACTCCATTTGATCTTCAGGCAGTAAATGAACTTGAAGAGGTTGGAATGCTTGCTTATAAGATAGCTTCTTTTGAAATTACCCATTTGCCTTTATTAGAACATACAGCCAAAACTGGCAAGCCTATAATTCTTTCCACGGGCATGGCCGATCTTTCAGATATTGAGGAAGCGCTGAATGTTATTTATAGACAGGGAAATGAAGATGTTGTTCTATTACATTGTGCTATAAACTATCCTCCTAAGTTTGAAGATCTAAATTTACGGGCAATGGAGACAATGAAACAAGCATTTCAATTACCTGTTGGATTTTCAGATCATACATTAGGAGTTACTTCAGATATAGCAGCTGTGGCCATGGGAGCTTCTTTGATAGAAAAGCATTTTACTTTAGATAGAACTTTACCTGGACCTGATCATCCTTTTGCCTTAGAGCCTGATGAATTAAAGAGTATGATCCAATCTATAAGAGACACAGAGAAAGCTTTAGGCTCTCCGATCAAAAGACATACTGAAGCAGAAGAAGAAATGTATCGTTTAGGAAGAAGAAGTTTAGTTGCAGCCTGTAATATTCACAAAGGAGTAGTGATTACCCGAGAGATGCTTGAGATAAAGCGACCAGGTTATGGCATTCCTACAAAAATGTTAGATATAGTGGTTGGCAGAGTAGCAAAGATAGATATCGAAAAAGACGATATCTTGACATGGGAGATGATTTGATAAATACGATAACTTTACAAAAAGCAACAATTGAAGACTGTGATACTATTTATTGCTGGAGAAATGATCCGACAACTAGAGAACAGTCATTTAACAGTAGAGAGATTTTGTATGAGAAACACAGTCAGTGGCTAAAGAAAGCATTAGAAGATCCAAAAAAGTTTTTCTATATTGGAATTGATGAAAAGGGTAAAAAATATGGAGTGGTGAGATTTGACATAAAAAGCAAATTTTCTGCTGAAATAAATATTATTGTTGCTCCTGATAAGAGAGGCAAAGGAATTGCTTCGCAATTGATTTTAAAGTCTTGTTCTTTATTTTTTTCAGAGACAAAGAGAAAACTTATCTTGGCCAGAATTAAAGAAAGTAATAGTGCTTCTGTTAGAGCTTTTCAGAAAGTAGGGTTTTCTAAACTTTTCCATTATAAAGAAGAAGATAAGGAAAGAATATTGGCTCTTGTTCTTTTAGCTCCAGATAGAAGGATAAGATAAATTATAGATGAAATATTAGACTTACTGCGAAATAAATCAGTTATTTTACAAAAATGCTATAATTCCT
>JASEGW010000040.1 GCA_030017825.1 bacterium
TAACTGTCTTAGCAGCTTTACTTACTTCGTTTAAAGTTTTAAGCAAAGAAAGTACCTGAAGATTTACATTAGAGATTGCGGCTGACATAATTAATGCACCTCCTTGTATTTATTCTCATTATAGTCATCCCTGACTTAGCTAATTCTCGTATAGTTATATTATCGGCAGAATATTAGAAAATATTTAGCGTTTTTTATTTTGTCTTGACATTATTTTAATCTCAATTAATGCTCAAAATATTAACCTTTAAACTTATATTTAAAACAACTCAGGTTAATTTTAAATTGACTAAATATATTGTCTATGATATTATGGCAAAGATTAAAATAAAATAAGATAAGTATTCAAAAGAAAGGAAGAAGTTAGGAATTGTCTATATGCTTACAATAATGGAGTTCTAATTTATGGATTATGAAGCAGTAATTGGCTTAGAGGTTCATGCTCAACTAAGCACAAACTCAAAATTATTTTGTAGCTGCAGCACTAAGTTTGGAGCCTTTTCTAACTCACAAGTATGCCCTGTATGCTTAGGTCTTCCTGGAGTGCTGCCAGTCTTAAACAAAAAAGCGCTATCATATGCTTTAGCTGCAGCTTTAGCTATAAATTGTGAGATTCCTAAGATAAGTAGATTTAGTAGAAAGAACTACTTTTATCCTGACTTACCGAAAGCATATCAAATATCACAATATGATGAACCATTAGCCAAGAATGGTTATCTAGAGATATTTTTATCTAAAGATACAGTTAAAAGAATTGGAATTAATCGAGTTCACATGGAAGAAGATGCTGGAAAACTTATTCATTGTGAAAACGAAGATAGCAGTTTGGTGGATTATAACCGTTGCGGGGTGCCTTTAATTGAAATTGTGAGTGAACCTGAAATAAATTCTAGTGAAGAAGCTTATGAATATTTAATGAGCCTAAAAAGCATCTTAGAATATTTAGAAGTTTGTGATTGTAACATGGAAGAAGGCTCTTTGAGATGCGATGCTAATGTATCCATACGCCTTAGGGGTGAAAACAAACTTGGGACTAAAGCAGAAATCAAGAATATGAATACTTTTAAAGGAGTGCAAAAAGCTTTAGAATATGAGATTAGAAGACAGATTAATTTAGTAGAAGAGGGAGAAGAGGTTGCCCAAGAGACTCGTTTGTGGGATGCCGATAGACAAATAACTCTATCTATGCGTAGCAAAGAAGGGTCAAGCGACTATCGCTACTTTCCAGAACCGGATTTATCTCCAGTAATAGTAACCGAACAGTTAAAAGAGCAAGTTTTAAATAATATGCCTGAACTTCCTTTGGCTCGTTTTAGAAGATTAATGGAAGAGTGTGGAATTCCTGAATATGATACCAATATAATAGTAAAAGATAGAAAACTGGCTGATTATTATGAGGAATGCGTAAAGCTTTACTCAAAACCTAAAGTAATAAGCAATTGGATTATAAGCGAATTGTTGGGACTCTTAAGTAAGAATAAGGAAGAGATAGACCAGATTAAAATTACTCCTTTACAATTAGCAGAAATGTTTAAATTGATAGACAAAGGAATAATTTCTGGAAAAATTGCTAAAGAGTTATTTGTATTAATGTATGAAAGCGGAAAAGATCCTTTGGTATTAGTAGAAGAGAAAAACCTAAGACAAGTAACTGACCAGGATTCTATAGATACAGTTGTAGAAAAAGTGCTTAAAGAACATTGTCAAGTAGTAGAAGATATTAGAAATGGCAAAGAGAAAGCTTTAGGATTCTTGGTAGGTCAAGTTATGAGGGAAACCAAGGGAAAAGCAAATCCAAAGATAGTTAATGATAGTTTACTAAAAAAAATAAAAGGATAAATGCTTCATTACTGAAATGCAAAAGAGGCAAATCTTTAACAAAGTATTTAGAGAAATTGCAGGAAAGAAAAAAGATGTTTCATAGTGATTTTGTATCATTGCATAATCATAGCGAATATAGCTTGTTAGATGGAGCTATAGGATTAGAAGAGTTAGTAAAGAAAGCTCATGACTTGAAGATGCCAGCTATAGCTTTAACTGATCATGGAAATATGTTTGGAGCTATTGAATTTTACAAACATTGCTTGCAAATAGGCATTAAACCTATTATTGGATGTGAAGTATATGTTGCTCCTGGAAGTAGATTTGAAAAAAATACTCATGGGTTTGCTGAAGCTTCTTTTCATTTAATATTATTAACTAAAGACATTACAGGGTATAAAAATTTATTAAAACTTGTTAGCATAGGTTATTTAGAAGGATTCTATTATAAACCTCGTGTAGATAAGGAAGCTTTAAAGGCTTACCATAAAGGTTTAATTGCTCTGTCAGGGTGTATAAAAGGCGAGATACCATATTTAGTTAATAAGAATGAAATAGAAAAAGCTCGTAAAGTTATTTGCGAATATAGGGAATTATTTGGAGAAGATAATTTTTATTTAGAACTTCAGGATAATGATATTAGGGAACAAGAAATTGCTAATAAAAATCTTATAGAGTTTTCTAAAGAGCTTTCAGTGCCCTTAGTAGCTACCAATGATACTCATTATATCGATAAAGAAGATGCTGAAGCTCATGATGCTCTTCTTTGCATTCAAACTGGAAAGACTGTTTCTGAAACAAATCGTATGAAGTTTTCTACCCAAGAATTTTATTTTAAAAACCCCTTACAGATAAAAAAGCTTTTCAGTGATACACCTTCTGCAATAGCCAATACTGTAGAAATTGCAAAAAGATGTAATTTAGAGTTAGAGTTTGGTAAAATATACCTTCCTCAATATGATGTTCCTAAAGGAGAGAATTTAAATGATTATTTGAGAAGACTATGCTTTGAAGGTTTAAACAAGAGATATTCTCAAATAAGTGAAGAAATTAGAGAAAGATTAGAATTTGAACTAAAGATGATAATTCAGTTGGGATACGCAGGGTATTTTTTAATTGTATGGGACTTGATAAAATTTGCCAAAGAAAATGGAATTGTGGTAGGCCCAGGCAGAGGCTCTGCTGCTGGTAGCCTTGTAGCGTATACTTTAGGAATTACAAATGTAGATCCTATTCGTCATAAATTATTTTTTGAACGCTTCTTGAATCCTGAAAGAGTAAGTATGCCTGATATTGATATTGATTTTTGTGATGACCGACGAGAGGAGATAATTAATTATATAGCAAAAAAATACGGGGAAGATCATGTAGCTCAAATTATAACTTTTGGAACTATGTTAGCTAAACAAGTTATTAGGGATGCGGGGAGAGTGTTAGGTATGCCTTATGGAGAAGTAGATAAGATAGCCAAGTTAATTCCTACTGAATTAAATATAACCTTACAAGATACTATTAGCAGAGTTGTAGATTTTGCTGCCATAAATGAGGGAACACCACAACAACAAAAATTAATTAAGATAGCCATGAAATTAGAAGGATTAGTAAGGCATGCTTCTACTCACGCTGCAGGAGTGGTGATATCTAAAGATAATCTTACGGAATATACTCCTCTCTATAAAGATGTCAAGGGAGATGTGATTACTACTCAATATTCTAAAGATTCCTTAGAATCTATTGGGCTTTTAAAGATGGATTTTTTGGGTCTAAAAACTCTTACTGTAATTAAAAATACTCTGAACTTAGTCAGGGAAAAACAAGGAATAAGTATTAATTTAGAGGAAATACCCACTGATGATAAAAAAACCTATAAGCTTTTGTCAAAAGCAGATTCTATTGGACTATTTCAGCTTGAAAGTTCTGGTATGAGAGATCTGCTGCGAAAATTAAAGCCAGAAGTTTTTGAAGACATAATAGCTCTTTTAGCTCTCTATCGTCCTGGCCCTTTAAATAGTGGTATGTTGGACGAATATATAAAAGGGAAGTACGATAAAACCAAAATTAAATATCCTCATTCTTGTTTAGAAGAAATACTAAAAGAAACTTATGGTGTTATTGTTTATCAAGAGCAGGTAATGCAAATTGCTAGTGAGTTAGCAGGATTTACTTTAGGCCAGGCAGATGAACTACGTCGGGCTATGGGCAAAAAAATTCCCGAAAAAATGGAGAAAATGCGACAACTTTTTATTAATGGCGCTATTACTATTAATAGAGATGTGTCAAAAGCTAAAGCTAATGAAATATTTGAACTTATGTTTAAGTTTGCTGAGTATGGGTTTAATAAATCTCACAGCACTGCTTATGCTTTGATTTCTTATCAAACTGCTTATTTAAAAACTCATTATCCTTTAGAATTTATGTCAGCATTGCTTACTAGTGAAGTTTCTAATACAGATAAGATTGGAATGTATATTTCTGAATGTCGACGTATGAAGATAAAAATATTGCCACCTTGTGTAAACGAGAGCGATACTTATTTTACTGTTGCTGGAGGCAATATTCGTTTCGGTCTTTCGGCAGTAAAGAATGTGGGAGTTGCAGCTATAAAATCTATTAAAAAATGTCGAAAGGAAAAAGGGAGTTTTGCTTCTATTTATAACTTTTGCAAAAGAGTAGACTTAAGATTAGTTAACAAAAGAGTATTAGAGAGTTTGATTAAATGTGGAGCTTTTGATTTTTCTGCAATGAAAAGGTCTCAGCTTATGGCTTTGGTTGATCATGCTGTAGAAATAGGGATTAAAACTCAACAAGATCGAATTTCAGGCCAAGCATCATTCTTTAGTATGATGGAAAACGAAAAACAACTTGTAGATGAATATAGCAAAGAAATATTAAAAATGCCAGAATGGAATGAAAGTAGGCTTCTGCATTACGAAAAAGAAGTTTTAGGTTTATATGTTACTGGTCATCCATTAGCAAAGTATGAAAAAGAGATTGAAAGGCATACTACAGTTAATACCCAAACTGTAGCTAATAAGAGAGATAATGACCAAGTAATAATAGGTGGGATCATAAATTCTATCAAAGAGATTACTACTAAAAGTAATAAAATAATGGCTTATTTAGAATTAGAAGATTTACATGGTAATGTAGAAGTCATTGTTTTTCCTTCAACTTACGAGCAATTTAGAAGTATTATTAAGGTAGATGAGTTAGTATTAATTTGTGGAAAGATAAATATGGAGATAGAAGGTAAAGCAAAAATAAATGCAGTAGAAGTAATTCTCTTAAAAGAGGCAAATATAAAACTTACTTCTAAAGTACACATTAAATTTAGAACACCTGGCATGAGGAGAGATAATCTACTGTCATTAAAGAAAATACTTTCAGATAATAAAGGCAAGGTTCCGGTATGTTTACATATTATTACTACTCATCATGGAGAAGTAGTGGCTTCGGTTTCTTCTGAATTAAATGTAACTCCAAGTAATCAGATGATTGAAAAAGTAGAAGCTCTTTTTGGAGAAAATATGATTTGGGTGGAAGATAAAAAAGAAAATTTAGATACCAAGCATTGAGAAAGAAAGAAGATATATTATAATTATAAGTTATGAATTCAGAGGAGGTTTTTTATGAAAAGAATTGCTTTATTACTTAGTATTTTATTTTTATTTCCAATATTAGCAGGAGCTACAGTTACAGAATTAGTCAATGTGCCAACTTCAAGTACGATAGCTAAGGGTTTTATTGATTTAAATTTTAAAATGTATAATGAGGGAGGAGTATTTGTTAAACTTGATTTGGGTATATCCAATAGATTAATGTTAGGGACTTCCTTAGATATAGAAAAAGCTATTGGAAATCAAAAAGTTAAGTGTAATTTTCCTCCTTTTATTTCAGCTAAATATTGTCTTACAGATGGCACAAAGCATATCCCAGGAGTGGTAGCCATAGGGTATAACCCCTTGGGTTATTCTACTTATGATGATAAAGATAGAACAGATAGTAAGGAACTTAAGGGGCCATACGTTTCTTTTACTAAACCTATATTGCCTTTAGGATTAAACGGTCATTTTCATGCAGGAATTAATTTTGATACCCATGCTTTTAAAGATTCTTGTCTATATTTTGGAATAGATTTGTCTATAAATCCAGAGTTATTGATGATTTTTGAAGCTAACTCTATAAAGTTTAGTGGTGACGATGAGAAAAAATATAGAACTCATGCTGGAATAAGATATGCTATTAGTCAACAATTTGAAGTGGGAATAGATTTTAAAGATCTTTCCAAAGGATCTGTTACTAGACAACTTAAGATTCGGTATTTAAATACCTTATTTTAAAAAATAAGTATTCAGGTTGCAAAGATACTAAAGCAAGAAGAAAAAAGAATGAAAATTAGAATAAATATTTTCCGTTAAGATTTCAATTAATGCTCAAAAATACTAATTTTTAAGCTTAGGTTTATGCTGAATAGTTACAAATAAAAATATATACGATATTAATTAGAGGATAATAGCTTATGGCCATTGTTGGATCTCTGGACTTTGAAAAACCTATTGAAGAGATAGAAGATAAAATAGCTGAACTTTCGAAACTTACCCAAGAGAGAGAGATTGACTTTTCCCAAGAAATTAAAAAGTTGGAAGTAAAAGCTCAAGAGATGAAAAAAGAGGTATTTAGCAACTTAACTCCTTGGCAAAAAGTTTTGATGGCTCGACACACAGGTCGTCCTTCTACTATGGATTATATAAGAATGATATTTAAAGATTTTATAGAACTTTGTGGGGATCGATTATTTAAGGAGGATAAAGCTATTGTGGGGGGGATTGCTGAATTAGATGACTATAAAGTATTTATCATTGGTCATCGCAAGGGTAAGGATACAAAAAGTAATTTAGAATATAATTTTGGAATGCCTCATCCAGAAGGTTATCGAAAAGCTATACGCTTAGCTAATTTAGCAGAAAAGTTTTCTAAGCCCATAATAACATTTATTGATACCCCAGGAGCTTATCCTGGAGTGGGAGCGGAGGAACGAGGTCAAGGCGAAGCTATTGCTAGAACCTTACAGGTTTTTTCAAAAATACAAGTTCCTATTATAGTAGTGATAATTGGTGAAGGAGGAAGCGGAGGAGCTTTAGCTATCGGGATAGGAAATCGTATTTTAATGTTGGAACATGCTGTTTATTCGGTAATTTCTCCAGAAGGATGCGCAGCTATTTTATGGAACGACCCAAGTAAGACTATTGAAGCGGCCAAGAATCTCTCTTTGACTGCAAATGATTTAGTAAGACTTAAGGTGATAGATGAAATTATTAAAGAACCAGTCGGAGGAGCTCATCGTAGTCCCGAGGAAGCTTCTTGCTTGGTCAAGGATTCTATTATAAGTTGTCTAAAAGAGCTTCAAGAAATACCTATTTCAGAACTTGCTTTGGAAAGATATCAAAAATTAAGAAAGATAGGGAAATACTTAGAGTAGGAGGATATAAATTTGTGATTATTAGAGATTACGAAAAGGAGCGTAATATAAAAATACCAGGAGAAATACCATTGGTGCCTTTAAGGGATATTGTTGTTTTTCCATATATGGTAGTTCCTCTTTTTGTTGGAAGAGATAAATCAATAGCAGCTTTAGAAAAAGCAATCTTGGGGGATCGATTGATATTATTATGTACTCAGAAAAGAGCAGACATTAACGATCCTTTGGAGGGTGATATTCATAGGTTTGGTACTGTGGTGGAGATACTTCAATTACTTAAACTGCCAGATGGCACTACTAAGGTTTTGGTAGAAGGAGTTTCTCGGGCTAAAATAGAAGAATACTTAGAGTGTTCAAGTTATCTGCTGGTAAAGATAGAGGAGATAAAAGAAGAGTATTCATCCACCCCTAAAACAGAAGCTCTAATGCGTATGGCTATTGGAGAATTTGAAGAGTATGTTAAAATGAATCCCCATTTTCCTCCAGAAACCATGTCTATTGTAAGTAGTGTAAATGATCCTGGAAGGATGGCTGATATTATAAGTGCTCATCTAAATTTGAATGTAATTAATAAACAAAAAATACTTGAAATTACTAATCCTGAAGAACGAATTAAGAAAATATCTTCTTTGTTAAATTCAGAGATTGAAATACTAGGAATTGAGAAAAAAATTCAAGGACAAGTCCGCAAACAAATGGAGAAAGCTCAAAAAGAATATTATTTAAATGAACGTATGCGGGCAATTCAAAAGGAACTAGGAAGAAAAGATGAACATGTAGATGAAATTGAAGAGTTAAAGAAGCAGGTTAAGAAAGCTAAGATGTCTAAAGAAGCTGAGGAGAAATCTTTGAAAGAGCTTTCTCGTTTAGAAAAGATGCCTTTTATGTCTTCAGAAAGTGTTGTAATTAGGAATTACTTGAGCTGGATAACTTCTCTTCCTTGGTCTAAGGAAACTAAGGATAAGATTGATATTAAAGAAGCCGAAAAGATTTTAGAGAAAGACCATTATGGTTTAAAGAAGACCAAAGAGAGAATTACTGAATATTTAGCTGTCCAGAAGTTAGTTAAGAAGATGAAAGGACAAATATTATGCTTTGTCGGTCCTCCAGGTACTGGGAAGACTTCTGTAGCTAAATCTATAGCCAAAGCTATGGGAAGAAAATTTGTCCGACTTTCATTAGGCGGAGTAAGGGATGAAGCTGAAATTAGGGGTCATCGCATGACTTACGTAGCTGCGCTTCCAGGAAGAATCATTCAATCTATGAAGAGAGCTGGCTCTAAAAATCCTGTATTTTTGTTAGACGAAGTAGATAAGATGAGTACAGACTTTAGAGGTGATCCTTCAGCAGCTTTGTTAGAGGTGCTAGACCCTGAACAGAATAATTCTTTTAGCGATCATTATTTAGAAGTTCCCTTTGATCTCTCTGATGTAATGTTTATTACTACAGCAAATGTGCTGTATTCTATTCCCGTTCCTCTTCAGGATCGTATGGAAGTATTAGAGTTTCCAAGTTATACCGAGGAAGAAAAGAAAAAAATTGCAGAATTATTTTTAATACCTAAACAGATTAAAGCTCATGGTTTAAAGAAGAATAATATTGAGATAAGTTCGCAAGTGCTGTCTAATGTTATTCGAAAATACACTCGGGAAGCAGGTGTGAGGAATTTAGAAAGAGAAATTGCTACTTTGTGTCGAAAAATAGCTAAGAATATTGTAAGCAGCAAAAAAAAGAGATTATATAAAATTTCCGAAAAAGATTTAATTAAATACTTAGGTCCCCCTAAATTTAAAAGAGAAGTAACTGAAGAAGAAGATAAAATAGGCATTGTAACAGGACTTGCTTGGACTCAAACCGGCGGGGATATTTTAACCATCGAAGCTACTTTAATGCCTGGAAAAGGTAATCTAATACTTACTGGTAAACTTGGAGAGGTAATGAAGGAGTCTGCTCAAGCGGCATTAAGCTATACTCGCTCTAAAGCTGAAAAGTTTGGCATTAATATTAATTTTTATAAAAAATCAGATATTCATATTCATGTTCCTGAAGGAGCAATTCCAAAAGATGGTCCTTCTGCTGGTATTACTATGGTGGTAGCTATAATATCAATATTGACCAATAAAGTTGTAAATCGTAAAATAGCTATGACTGGAGAGACTACCTTGCGAGGCAGAGTGCTAATAATTGGAGGTGTTAAGGAGAAGATATTAGCTGCTTACCGAGCTAATCTTGAGGGAGTAATAATTCCTAAAGACAATGAAAAGGATTTAGTAGATGTTCCCGAAGAAATATTAGCTAAGTTAAAGATATTTCTAGTGGAGGATGTGGAAGAAGTTTTAAAAATAGTTTTAAGGGATGCAGAAGTTAAAAAGAAAAAGAAAGAATTAAAGACAGAAAAACTACCTACTTTTTCTTATACAGAAACTCAGCAATCACTTTAATAAAAAAATGAATAACCATATAGCTATCAGCTATAATCAGAGCACATATTTAAGAATTATCTGATTCCTGATATAGGGTAGCTGAATACTTACGTAACTATTCAGCAATGTTCAATATAACAACATATTTCCTTAGTGCGAAGTTTATGCTGAATAGTTACAATACTTACTCATTAAGGAGGAAAAAATGAAAGTTTTAATAAGCGATTCTCTTCCCCAAGAGGCTATTGATGTTTTCAAAGAAGAGAAAGGGTTAGAAGTTGATGTATTAACTAGCTTATCACCAGAAGAACTTATAAACTGCATTGGCAATTACCATGCTTTAGTAATTCGTTCTGGTACAAAGGCTACTAAAGAAGTTATTGAAGCTGCTACTAATTTACAAGTTATTGGTCGAGCTGGAGTAGGCTTAGATAATGTAAATATTGAAGCTGCTACTAAAAAAGGTATTATAGTTATGAATACTCCTGATGGTAACACCATTTCTACTGCAGAGCACACTATGGCTTTAATTCTTTCTTTATCTCGCAATATCCCTCAAGCTCATGCTTCTTTAAAGGCAAGAGAGTGGAACCGTAAAAAATATGATGGAACAGAGCTTTTTAGAAAAACATTAGGTGTGATTGGTTTAGGTAGAATTGGTACCGAAGTGGCTAAGAGAGCTCAAAGTTTTGGTATGCTAATCTTAGGATATGATCCTTATATTTCTGAAGAGAAGGTGAAATCTTTAGGTATTGAGTTGGTTGAACTAAAAGAATTATATAAGCGTTCTGATTATATAACTCTGCATGTTCCTAAATCTTCTGAGACTAAGTATATGATTTCTAAGAAAGAAATAGAAATGATGAAGAAGGGTGTACGTATTATAAATTGTGCTCGAGGTGGATTGATTAAGGAGAAAGATTTAATAGAGGCTTTACAAAATAATCGTATTGCTGGAGCAGCTTTGGATGTTTACGAACAAGAGCCCCCTGAAGATAGTCCTTTATTTGCAATAGATAAGTGTATTACTGTGCCTCATTTAGGTGCTTCTACCAGAGAAGCCCAGTTTAATGTAGGCGTAGATATTGCCAAACAAGTTTTAGAAGTTCTACGAGGAGGAACAGCTAGAAATGCAGCAAATATTCCCCAGATAGATGGGGAGCTATTAAAACAGCTTAAGCCTTACTTGGATTTGGGCGAAAAGCTTGGTAATCTTCAAGGACAGTTAGCTTCTATGCATATTGAAGAAGTATTTGTAGAATATGCTGGAGATATTGCCGAATATGACTTAAGTGCGGTTACTATAGCTATTCTAAAGGGTTTACTGTCAGCAATTATTGATGATGCTACGGTTAACTTTGTTAATGCTCCTGGTTTGGCTAAAGAGCGGGGAATTAAAGTGGTGGAAAGCAAGAGTGGAAGTAAGGAAGATTTTAATAATTTAATTTCTATTACCATAAAAGCAGATAAAGAAAAAAAATTCTTAGCCGGGACTTTATTTCATAAAGATGATTCTAGGATTGTCTATTTAGATGAATTTAGAATTGATGCTATTCCTAGCGGGTATATGTTAATTATATCTAATACTGATAAACCTGGGGTGGTAGGTAAAATAGGAACCATATTAGGTAATAGCAAAATTAATATTGCTGCTTTGTATATGGGAAGGGAAGCTATAAAAAACAAACAACGATTGGTATTAAATGTAGATAGTATTGTTCCAGAAGAAGTGATTGCAGAAATAAAGAATCAAGAGGAAATACTAGGCGTCCAGTTGGTAAAGTTATAGCATAAAAACTTGGCGGCTTAATATTCTAAGAGATTTTTCTTGGTATTTTTTAATAATTTGATAGCATAGAAATTTCTTTGACTCTTTAGATTAAAAATAAAGAAGATAAAAAATAACATCTACTTTTAATCTTTGGAAATCTGTGTTATGTAAAAATAATTTAATATTTTGCGCAAATAGCCATAGGGGTTGTTAGGCTATACGGTATTAACCCAGAAATTGTAAGGATAGGGCTTGTACTTGCCCGAATATACTTTATAAATAACCTGAGTTCAACATAAGAATATGTTCCTTTATTTTAAGTTTAAGGATTAATA
>JASEGW010000041.1 GCA_030017825.1 bacterium
CCAGCCATTGCAGGCATCTATAAGCTTTTTTGTATCTATTGCTGTTATTTCGCAGAAGGTCTAAAATTATTATGTATTATGCATTTAATTTTCTTGCCCATATATTTTAGTTTGCATAAACAAATCCTAAATTATATATATTATAATTTTTACTATTATATGTCAAGAATTATATGTCAAGTTGTCAAGGAAAATAACTAATGCTTATTTCTCTAATAATTTTAGAATTAATTAGCCTCAAAAATTGTATTTCAGAAATTAAATCAAGTGCAACAAAAGAAAAAAAGGAGAAAAATGTAGACAAAGTTTGTCTTTGTCTATAGATTTTTCAACTTGGTTATAAAACTCTAAGTAATTTCAAAATAATAAAAAAAATTTAAAAAAAATTGTTTAAAATACTTGACAAAGTTATATAAAATTTATAATATGATACCAATTGTGAACAATATTATTCAAAGTTATAATAACTTATGCAATATTAATAAATATTAAAAGAAAAGGGGCAAAAAATGGGTCTTTATATGGAAAACCTTGAAGAAGATGATAGCTTAGAAAAAGAATTAGACTGCATGATGACTGTTGCTGAAGCAGCTAGTTTATTAGGTGTAAGTAAAGCTACCATAAGAAGGTTTACTAATTCAGGTCAACTAAAAGCCTACCGAATTGGCTCTGGGAAACATCGTAGATTTCGCAAAAGAGATGTTTTGCAGATATTGGGAGAATAATTCTTATGAGATTTATTTTAATTGTATTTTTAACCTTTGCAATATTTGTAGGAGGTTGTGGTGGTGATGTAGCTAGGGATTATTATAAAAAAGCTACCAAACTTTCTAAAAGCAAAAAACCTGAAGATTGGGAAAAGGCTATTGCTAAGTTTGAAGATATTATTAATTTAAAAATAGAATCTTATGAATATATACATCATCTTCATAAAAAAATGGGAAATTATTTAAGAAATAAGGGGTTTTGGAATAAAGCTGTCCATCATTATAAAAAAGCTTTGGAGCTTCAACCTAATGATTACAAGGTTCACTATAGCTTAGGAATCTGTTATGCCAATTTGGGAAGGACTCAAGAAGCTTATTTAGAAAAAGCCATAGAAGAGTATTATGTAGCTATTAAAATTTCACCTTCATTTGAAATGCCTTATCTTGGCTTAGGAATTATATATTTTTTTAAAAAAGGGATGCATAAAAAAGGAATTGATTGTTTAGAAAAAGCTATTTCTTTAGAGCCAGAATTTATTGATGCTTATGTAACCTTAGGAAAATGCTATTACGAAACGGGTAATCTTGAAAAGGCTGCCGCCAGCTATCAAAAAGCTATTAAAAGATCTCCCCCTAGGATAAAAGTAGTAGCAAATTATTATAATAATTTAGGTATTGTTTATCAAACAATGGGAGATAAAAAACAAGCTATTGATTGTTTTCAAAAATCACTAAAAATTAACCCTAATAACCAAATTGCAATAAAAGGTCTTAAGGAATTAGGAATAAAAGTTTATGATCGCTTTAAAATAAAAGGCTTCGCTAAATGAACGATAAGATTTTGGCTTTTTTAACGTTAAATAAAATTCCAGGTTTAGGGCCAGTTAGAATTAAAGCGTTATTAAATTACTTTAAAGATGCAGAAGAGATCTTAAGAGCTGGTTTTAAAAGTTTAAGCATAGTTCCGGGAATTGGAGAATTTTTTGCTAATAATATTTGCAAGCATAAAAATGAAATAGATATAGAAAAAGAATTAAGCAAAATTCAAAAGGATGAAGTAAAGATAATAACTCTGGAAGATGATAATTATCCAGAATTATTAAAAAACATCTTTGACCCTCCTATTGTTTTATATGTAAAAGGTGAAATAAAAAAAGAAGATGAAAAAGCTTTAGCTATAGTGGGTTCAAGGTTAGCTACTTCGTATGGAAAGAGAGTAGCTTACGATATAGCTAAGGATTTAAGTTATAGAGGATTTAATATAGTTAGTGGCATGGCTCGGGGTATCGACACTTATGCTCATAAAGGAGCATTAGAGGCAAAAGGAAGAACTATTGCTGTTTTAGGTTGCGGGTTGGATATAATTTACCCTCCTGAAAATAAAAAATTGTGGGAAGAGATAAGTGAAAATGGAGCTGTGATAACAGAGTATCCTTATGGGAGTTTACCTGAGAAAGGCAATTTTCCAAGAAGGAATCGAATTATTAGTGGGTTTTCTAAGGGAGTTTTAGTAGTGGAAGCTTGGACTAAAAGTGGTTCTTTGATTACAGCTAATTTGGCTTTAGAACAAGGAAGAGAAGTATTTGCCATACCTGGAAGAATTTACAGCAAATTTAGCCAGGGTACTCATAATTTAATTAAACAAGGAGCTAAACTTGTAGTAAACTATCAAGATATTTTAGAGGAATTTGGGTTAGAAGCAACTCAAGAAGGATCTCCTAAAAAAATACTAGAGGAAAAATTGCTGCCTATAGAAAGAAAGATTTATAGTTTAATTAATGAAGAACCTATTCATGTTGAAGATTTAGCAGTGCTATCTAAAGAAAATATAGTTGATATTTCTCGGGCTTTAATACAAATGGAATTAAAAGGAGCTATACGACAATTAACAGGCCAAAGATATACCTTAAACTAACCTGAGTTCGACATAAGCATAAGAATATGAGAATATGTTCCTTTGTTTTTTAAGTTTAAGATTTAATATTTAAATCGAACTCAGGTAAATTATTATTAAGTAATTAATTGTCAAATTTTATTACTGCTTTTATTGGATGAGTATATATAGATCTATTTTTAATAGAATAACTTAACTGGGTAGATAAATTGAAGAAAACAAAATCATTAATAATAGTAGAATCACCTACAAAAATTAAAACGCTGCATAAATTCTTAGGGGATTCATGGTTATTTGGAACATCTAAAGGACATATTAAAGACTTACCTTCTTGGACATTAGGGGTAAACATAGATGATAACTTCCGACCAAACTATGCAGTTATTAAAGGAAAAAAAGAGGTAATTGCAGAGCTTAAATCTTTAGCTTCTAAAGTTAAAAGAATTTATTTAGCTCCTGATCCAGATAGAGAAGGAGAGGCTATTTCTTGGCATCTTTTTAATGAGCTCAATACTGAAAATAAATCTATAAAAAGAGTTTCTTTTAACGAAATTACAGAAAGGGCAGTGATAGAAGCTTTAGATTCGCCTAGAGATGTTAATATTAATTTAGTAAATGCCCAGCAAGCTCGAAGAATTTTAGATAGATTAGTAGGTTATAAAATTAGTCCTCTTTTGAGAAAGAAAGTAGGAGGAAATCTTTCGGCAGGGAGAGTCCAATCGATAACCGTTAGATTGATTTGTGAACGCGAAGAAGAAATAGTGAATTTTACCCCCCAAGAATATTGGTCAATAATAGGAGAATTTAAAAATAATAATAGGGAAACCCTTAAGGCAAAATTACATAAAATAGAAAAAAAGTCTTTTGAGCTAAAAAGTAATCAAGAAGTAGAAGAAATTTTAAAAAAGATAAAAAAAGAAGAATATAAAGTAGTTTCTATAGTCGAAAAAAGCCAAAAAAAGAATCCATATCCTCCTTTTATTACTAGCACTTTGCAGCAGGAAGCAGCAAGAAAATATGGATTTACTGCTTACAGAACTATGCGTATTGCTCAGGAGCTTTATGAAGGATTAGAAATTAAAGAAAAAGGTCAAATAGGTTTAATTACATACATGCGTACTGATTCTCCAAGAGTAGCTAAAGATGCATGCCATGAAGCCCGATCTTTTATCGCAAATATTATTGGTAAAGAGTATGTTCCTAAAGAAATACCTATTTACAAAAGTAAAAAGATGGCTCAAGAAGCCCATGAGGCTATTAGGCCTACAGTAATAAACTTGGCTCCAGAATCTTTAAAGGGTCAACTAAGTAAAGACCAGTATAATTTATATAATTTAATATGGACTCGATTTTTAGCTAGTCAAATGGAATCTGCTAAATATTTCCTAATAACTGTGGATATAGAAGGAGGAAAATATTTATTTAGAGCTTTATCTTCTACTCTTACTTTTGATGGTTTTTTAAAGTTATATCAAGAAGAAGAAGAAAGTGAAAAGGAAAAAGACAAACTACCAAAACTAGGAAAAGATGAAAAGTTAAATTTGATAAAAATAGATCCTAAGCAACATTTTACTCAACCTCCTCCACGTTATAGTGAGGCTACTTTAATTAAAACATTAGAAGAAAAAGGAATTGGAAGGCCTAGCACCTATGTTCCTATTATTTCTAATATTTATAATCGTAATTATGTAGGAAGAGAGAAAGGAAGATTTTATCCCACAGAATTAGGAAAGGTGGTAAATAAGCTCTTAGTAGCTAATTTTCCTAATATTTTAGATATTAATTTTACCTCTTTTATGGAGGAGCAATTAGATGAAATAGAGAATGGAAAATCTGATTGGATAGAAATTTTGCATAACTTCTGGAAGCCTTTTTTATCTTCCTTGGAGAAAGCAAAAATAAAAATGGAGGATGTAAAAAGTAGTCGGGAAGTAGAAGTTGAAGATACTTGTCCTAAATGTCAAGCAAAATTAAAGATAAAAATTGGAAGATTTGGTGAGTTCTTAGCTTGTAGTAATTACCCTGAGTGTAAGTATACAAAATCTATTGGATTAAAAGTCAATTGTCCTAAAAAAGATTGTGATGGGGATGTTGTTACTAAACGAACCAAGAAAAAGAAGATATTTTATGGCTGTAGTAATTACCCTAAATGTGATTTTGTAAGCTGGGATGAGCCTACTTCTGATAAATGTCCTACTTGTGGAGAGACATTGTTCAAAAAGAGAGCAAGAGGTAAAGAGTATTTAGTTTGCATAAAGCCGGAATGTAAAAAAGAAATGTGGAATAAATAATTTATGAAAGATTTTCCTAATCATTTAAAGAGATTTCTAAAATACTTGGAAGCTGAAAAGAACGTTTCTATTCATACTTTAAGAAATTACAAAAAGGATATAGAAATATTTAATAGTTTTATTAAAGATGAGTTTAAAGGAATTAATCTAAAGAACAAAGATTATAATCATTCTTTGATACGACAGTACTTAGCTTTTCTTCAAGCTAAAGACTATGCTCGAAAAACTATAGTTAGAAGATTAGCTTCCCTTCGTTCTTTCTTTAGATATTTATGTCGGGAAGGTTATTTTAAAAAAAATCCAGCAGAATATGTAGCTACTCCTAAGCTTAAAAAACAGTTACCTAAATTTTTATATCAAGATGAAATAAGAAGACTTTTTGAAGGAGAATTTAAGGAAGATATTTTAGGGCTTCGAGATAAAGCTATTTTAGAGTTAATCTATAGTACAGGAATGCGTATTAGCGAAGTAGTTAATATTGAGATTTCTGATATAGATTTTATTGGGGAAGTAGTTGTTGTGTTAGGAAAAGGAAGGAAAGAGAGACTTCTGCCTATTGGATCTTATGCTTTAGCTGCTTTAAATAATTATTTAGAAGAAAGAAAAAAGTTACTAAAGAAGCAATCTTTGACAAAGAGAAAAAATGAAGCTTTATTTCTAAATTGTCGGGGAGATAAAATTAGCACTCGGGGAGTTTGTGGAATTGTAGCAAAGTATTTAAAGAAAATATGTACTCAAAAAGGAATTAGTACTCATACCCTAAGACATACTTTTGCTACTCATATGTTAAATGCAGGTGCTGACTTAAGAACTGTTCAAGAGTTATTAGGTCATGTGAGCCTATCGACTACCCAGATCTACACTCATATCACAACTCAAAGATTAAAATCTGTATATGATAAGACTCATCCTCGGGCATAGGAGAGAAATTAGAAGACAAAAGTTAAAAGCCAGACGCCAGAAGAAGTTTAAACACTATGAGGCTAAAATGATTATTAGAAGTACAACTATAATTATTGTGAGAAGAAATGGTGAGGTATCTATTGGAGGAGATGGCCAAGTTAGTTTAGGAAATACTATTATGAAAAAAGGTGCTAAAAAGATTAGAAAAATTCATAACGATAAAATCTTGGCTGGCTTTGCTGGAGCAGCAGCTGACGCCTTTACTCTTTTTGACAAATTAGATGGAAAGCTAAAAGAATATAAAGGAAATTTAACCCGAGCTGCCGTAGAAATGGCTAAAGAATGGCGTATGGATAAATTTCTTAGGAGATTAGAAGCTTTATTAGCTGTAGCTGATAAAGAACGTTCTTTGATAATCTCTGGAAATGGAGAAGTTATTGAGCCAGATGATGGTGTTGTAGCTATTGGTTCTGGTGGTGGTTACGCTACAGCGGCAGCTAGAGCTTTAATAGCTCATTCTGATTTAAATGCCTGTGAGATTGTTAGAGAGTCTCTTAAGTTAGCTTCTGAAATTTGCGTATTTACAAATGATCAGATAAATATAGAATCATTGTGAAATAAGAAGCGCAAAAAAGCAAAACGAAGCAAAATAAGAACGAAAAATACAACGCGAAACTTAAAACTTTTTAATTTTCAATAAGTCAATTTTCAAATATTGGAAATTAAGAGATAGTAGATACAAATATTGGATTCCTTTTGATGTATTGGTGTTTAAACATTTTAGTGTGCTCTTTAATCTTTGCGTTGTAATTTTACATTTTGCACTTTTAACTTTTCAAAATTATTGTTTAATTAAGTTTTTATATCCACATGTATATAATCTCTTAAGAACTGATGTCTGAATACTTAGAAAAATACTTGGTAAATATAAAATTATGGATGAGTTAACTCCTAAAAGAATTGTAGAAGAACTAGACAAATTTATTATAGGACAAAGTAAAGCAAAAAAAGCTGTTGCTATAGCCCTAAGAAATCGTTATCGGCGTCAGCAGCTTTCCCCTGAATTAAGAGAAGAAATATCTCCTAAGAATATAATTATGATTGGTCCTACAGGAGTAGGAAAGACAGAAATATCCCGTCGCATAGCAAACTTATCTAATGCTCCTTTTTTAAAAGTAGAAGTAACGAAATTTACTGAGATAGGATATGTTGGTCGAGATGTAGAATCAATGATTAGGGATTTAGTTAATCTTTCTTTGGGAAAGGAAAAAGCTATAGAGACAGAGAAGGTTCAAAGTAAAGCTTATGAATTAGCTCAGGAAATAATCTTAGATATTTTGTTACCTCTTCCTCGAAGAAGAAAAAATTTAAGTAATAAAAAAGAGGAAGAAAAGAAAAATTTACTTCGTTTTGAAAATACTAGAAATAAATTAAGAAAAAAATTATATGATGGTCTTTTGGAGGATAGAATTATTGAGATAGAAATAAAAGAATCTTCTTTGCCCATAGTGGAAATATTTTCTGGAAGCGGCATGGAAGGAATTGATGTGGGATTTTCAGATGCACTAGGAAGTATGTTTCCCCAAAAGATTAAAAGGCAAAAAAAGACTATTGCTGAAGCTCGACGAATTCTGATTAATGAGGAGGCTTCGAAACTTATTGATATGGATGAGTTAGTCAAGAGAGCTCTTACTAAAGCAGAAGAATCAGGAATTATTTTCTTAGATGAAATAGATAAAATTGCTGGAGGAGATAAAGGAGGAGGGCCTGATGTATCTCGTCAGGGGGTTCAAAGAGATATCTTGCCTATTGTAGAAGGCTCTTGCGTTAATACAAAATATGGAATAGTAAAAACAAATCATATATTATTTATAGCTGCAGGAACATTTCATAGCGCTAAACCCTCAGATTTAATTCCTGAATTACAAGGAAGATTTCCTATTAGAGTTGAGCTTTCTTCGCTGACCAAAGATGATTTTAAAAAGATATTAGTTGCTCCTCAAAATGCTATAACTAAACAATATGAAGCTTTGCTAAATACCGAAGAAATAAAAGTAAGTTTTACAAATGATGCCATAGAAGAAATGGCTTCTTTTGCTTATTTAGTTAATGAGGAAACTGAAAATATTGGAGCCAGAAGACTTCATACTATAATTGAAAAAGTAGTAGAAGATATATCCTTTCAAGCTCCTGACTTACAAGATAAGATCATAGAGATTAATGCACAGTATGTAATAGAAAGACTAAAAGAAATTGTTGAGGATGCTAATTTAAGTAAGTATATTCTTTAAGTTAAACCTAAAATGCATTTAAAAAACCACAGGACACAATGCTTGAAAATTGTGGGGTTAATGAGGAATTTCTAAAAGTTTAGTAACTATTCAGCAATGTTCAATGTAACAACATATTTCCTTAGTGCGAAGTTTATGCTGAATAGTTACAAAGTTTATTTTAGTATTTTTTTAAAATTGTCGATAAGTTTTATAGAATAATATATTGAATATTTAACCTTAGTTCGATTTAAATATAAAATAAAGGAACATATTCTTATGTCGAACTCAGGTTATTTAAGTATCAGTCTTTAGATCAAAATAAAGATAACCCAGTACGGAATACAAACAAATTTCTGTTTTTCTGTATTTTAACTTCTTGCTACCAACCACTTATAGGTCATAGGAGATAAATTGTTATGTTATTTGCTGGCAATAAGTCCTTAACTATGAAAGCTTTTAATGTGATGCATGAAGGATTAAATGCAGCTGCGGTTCGACATAAGGTTATTGCCAACAACATAGCCAATGTTAACACTCCTGGCTTTAAACGTTCTATGGTTGGCTTTGAATCAGAGCTTAAAAGAGCTTTGGAAAATAATGGTTCATTGAGTGCCTTAAGAAATCACTCCAAACATATAAAATTTAAAAGAGAAGCAGAAGATTTAGAAAAAATTAAGCCAAAAGTTTTCATGGAAAATGATACTATTTTTCGTAATGATAATAATAATGTAGATATGGATGTAGAAATGGCCAATTTAGCTAAAAATAATATTCTATATGACGCTATGGTTACCGGGGTAAGGAGGGACCTGGGTTATTTAAGACAAATAATTACTACAGGAGGATCACAATAAAATGAAAATGTTTTTAGCTGTTGATACTAGCGCTTCTGGACTGACGGCAGAAAGACTGCGTATGGATGTTATATCCCATAATATTGCTAATGTAAATACTACTAGAACTCCACAAGGAGGTCCCTATAAGCACAGACATGTGCTTTTTGAGCCTAGAGGGCAACAGCCAAAATTTACTCTACCCTTTTCTACAGACAATAAATTATCTAATAAGGTAGGAGAAGGGGTTAGAGTAGTAAAGATAGAAGAATCAGATGTGCCTCCTCGTTTAGAATATAGACCAGACCATCCTGATGCTGATAAAAATGGCTATGTTCATATGCCAAACATCAATATAGTTATGGAAATGACTGATCTAATCACAGCTACTAGAGCTTATGAAGCTAATGCTTCAGTAATTAGGGCTTTTAAGACAATGATGCAAAAAGCACTTCAAATTGCTATATAAGTATTTGCAATAGAGCAACCTTTGGAAATCTTAGCCTTAACCTTTTTACCAAAACAGGGGGGGTTATTAAATCGAACTCAGGTTAAATACCTAAAATTTCAAAAAGAGTTTATAAAAAATGGGGGGTTAAAATGAGAAGTGTTAGCATGTATTCTTTGCAGCCTAAACCTTTAGGTTTAGAGAGCAAGGAAGCTAAAAAGGGTGTTCCAAGTGCTGATTTAATAAGTCAGTTTGGAGAGACGCTAAAGAAAAAACTGGCAGAAGTTAATAATTTAACTAATGAAGCTGATACCATGGCCATAAAAATGGCTACTGGAGAAGCGGATAACTTGCATGATGTTATTATTGCAGCTGAAAAAGCTAATTTAGCTATGCAGATGACTGTGCAGCTTAAAAGAGAGTTTATGAAAACTTATCAACAAATGATGATGTCTATGCAGTAAAATTTAGCTATTGACAATCAAAGTTAAAATTATAACTAAATTTTACACATTTATCCATATAGGGAGGGATATGGGTGCGCGAATTTTTACAACAATTATATAATCAAGTTATAGGGATTTGGAATAAACTTAAACCAGGACAGAAGGTTACCATTATTGCTTCTGCTATTGTAGTAATAGTTGGCTTAGTAATTTTAGTATCTATCTTAGGAAGAGCTCAATATGTTTTATTATATAGCAAAATAAGTTCCCAGGAAGCAGGAAAGATAACTTCTAAATTAGAAGAATGGAAGCAAGATTTTAAATTAGATGGGGAAAACATTCTAGTACCTATTCGAGATAGAGATAGAATTAGATTAAAATTAGCCAAAGAAAAACTTGCTCCCAGTGGTGGCATTGTCACCTTTGATATTTTTGATAAAGTTAAATTTACTGCAACTGAGTTTGAAAAAGAAATTAACTACCTCCGCGCCCTCCAAGGCGAACTAACCCGCACTATTGAATCTATAGAGCAAGTTTCTACAGCTCGTGTTCTAATTGTAATTCCCAAGAAAGAATTATTTGCCGAAGAAGAAAAAAGTGCTTCAGCATCTATTAAAATTAAATTAAAGCCTTATGCCAATCTTGAACCTGGTCAAATAAAAGGAATAATTAACTTAGTAGCTGCTGCCGTAGAAGGACTTAAGCCTGAAAATGTAACTATTGTTGACAATAAAGGCAATATTTTATCTGATTTGGAAAACGAAGATGGTGCTATGGAAGGATTGTCTACCAAGCAATTAGAGCTTCAGAGAACAGAAGGAAGAAATATAGAAAAAGCTATTAGAAGAAAATTAGGAAGAGTTTTAGGATATGAGAAGGTTGAAGTTATAGTAAAATTTGAAATGGATTTTGATCGTGTAGAAAAAAAGGCTGAAAAATATAGTATGCCAGGATTTGAACAGTTAAAGCTTAGCGAAGAGACTTTAAAAGAAGATTTTTCAGGAGAAGGAGATAAACCTTATGGTCCTCCAGGGGTAGAGGCAAATATGCCCGGCTATAAAGGAACAACTGGCAAACAAGGTCCTATGGAATATAAAAAAGATGAAAAACGAACTAATTATTTAGCAGATAAAGAAGAAATTGTTCTTGTAAGAAGCCCTAAAGAATCTAAAATAGCTGTAGCTGTGCTTGTTGATGGTACTTATGAATATGATGATAAAGGAGAGCTAAAAAGAGATAAAAAGGGAAAAGCAATTTATCATCATAGAACAGAAGAAGAAATGTTAAAATATGAATCTTTAGTAAGAGCAGCAGTAGGAAACCAAAAAGGAAAAGTATATGAAGGAAGGGAATATGTAATTTCTATAGAAAATGTTCAATTTGATCGCACTCAAGAGTGGGTATATGAAAAGGCTATAGCTAAAGTAGAAATGCAAAGAAGAATTGTTTCTATGCTCGGGTTAGCTGCCTTAGCTATTGTAGTTTTTGGAGCTATAATATTTAAGGTGCTTTCTGTTAGAAGGAAGATGAAAACTGATGAAGAAAAGGATAGATTGGAAAGGGAACGTAAAAGTGCCTTAGCAGCTCTGGATGAAAAAGGAGCAGAAGTAATACTTCCTGCTGAAGATAGAGAGAGGGTAGAGCTTGAACAGAGTGTAGCTAAAATTGCTCAAGAAAAACCTGAACTAGTTGCAAGTTTATTAAGAACCTGGATGGCAGAGGAATAAAAGATGTGGCATAATTAAAATGGATAGATATATTTTAATTAGCTCAAAGCTTTTAATTTCCAGCTTTCAATTTACAATTTTTTGATGAAATTTAATTTAATTAACCTGAGTTTGACATGAGAATATGTTCCTTTATTTTAAGTTTAAGAATTAATATTTCTTCGC
>JASEGW010000042.1 GCA_030017825.1 bacterium
TGCAGGCATCTATAAGCTTTTTTGTATCTATTGCTGTTATTTCGCAGTAAGTCTACTAAAGTAAAATTCAAAATACGAAATCCGAAATCCAAAACAAATCTAAATTTCAAATGTTTAAAATCTAAAGCTTTTCTGTTTCGCTCATTTAAATTTTTATCACTCGGGGCACCCCACGAAGTGGCGGGGCACCCACAGAGTGGGTCGTTGTTTCGAATTTCGATGCTTGTCCTCGTGAAAACGGGGATTTGGATTTCGGATTTAAAATATCCAGATTAAATACCGAAAAACTTATGCTTAAGTACTTATAAGTTCTATTTTTTATGCTTTATTGTTTCAGCAATGATATTTTCAAAAAAAATAGCTGAGTAAATAGGTAGCGCTACTTACTTAGCTTTTGATATGAGAACCGCTTATATGAGAACCGCCGTTCATATAAGGCCGTTAGAACTGCAAGCTATCGATAAGTTTTTGGTAATGACTCAGGGAGGGTAGGTCATCATCCTTTACTTATCTTTTTGTTTACTGTTCTACTTTATATATCGGTTATTTTTCAAAAATCTTAAGCAATATTTATGCCAAAATGAAATAAATATATTATTTTACTATAAACTTACTAATCTGCTCAACTTGTAAGAAAAACAATATAATTTTTAGAGCCGTTCTTCGTCCATCTATGCTAATAAGTTATATAGATGGCGATTCATAAGGCGATTCATAATCGGTCTATTGAAAACAGGTATTATTTAGTCGGATAAATTGATCTGCAAAGATATAGTTAACACAAAGCCAAATATTAATGACCTCGTTTGGGCTAAAGAGACAATGTATAAAGGTATAAATTGAAAAATGGAAATAGTTGTTCATAATCTAAAACATAGTTTGTTAATCACTACCTTTGTTTTTGTAATGATGATGCTTGTAGAATATATTGAAGTCTTAACACAAGGCAAAATGAGCAAGGCTATAAAAGGTAGTTATTGGAGACAATATGTAGGGGCATCGACATTAGCTGTCATACCGGGTTGTTTAGGGGCGTTTATGAATGTCTCTTTTTATGTCCATGGGCTTTTAAGCTTTGGGGCTATTGCGGGCGGTATGATTGCCGCTTCAGGAGATGAGGCTTTTGTTATGCTCACCCTGTTCCCCAGACAAGCCATGATGCTTTTTGGTCTCCTCTTTATTTTAGGGATTGTTTCTGCCTGGGTAATTGATAGAATTGCACCTGTTTTAAAGATTAAACCCTGTCAAGTATGCGAATTAGCTGAAGTCCATTTCAAGGAAGATGTCTGTAAAATCCTTGATATTCAAGGTATATTGGACAATTTGAAAAAGATTACCTTTTCAAGATTTCTTTTGTTGTCTATGATTTTAATCTTCATCATTCTGGTAGTTGGTGGAGTCATTTCCATAGAAGAAATTTGGGAAAAGAATACACTTATATTCTTACTTTCATTGGCCATATTTATCATCATTACTGTTCCAGACCATTATTTAGAAGAGCATATCTGGAATCACATCGCTAAAAAACATCTCTGGCGAGTATTCTTATGGACTTTTTTTGCCCTTTTAGTCGTAAACATTGGACTTAAATTCTGGGACTTAGAATCCTTTGCTAAATCCCATATAATTTGGGTCTTACTTATTGCCTCTTTAGTAGCAATAATCCCTGAATCCGGACCACATCTTATTTTTGTCATGATGTTTGCTAAAGGAATTATCCCTTTTTCGGTACTTTTAGCGAGTTCTGTAATCCAAGATGGACATGGAATGTTACCCCTTTTGTCTTTTTCCGTAAGGGATTTTCTATTAATAAAGCTAATTAATTTTGTAATTGGCTTAACTTGTGGCTTAATTTTTTATATGTTAGGCGTATAATATGGCTGCTTTATCTATAAACATTATTCTTCGTAAAAAGGCAAAAGAAATAATGAAAATATAATAAAGAACCTTACATTTAATTACCAATATGACTATGTGGTTCTCTTGGAATGAGCCTATTTTTTTGGAAAGAAGAAAATATGCACATTTAATTTCGATATATCTATTGCTTTCTTTTAAACTATTTTCGTAACTATTCAGCATAAACCTAAGTTTAAGATTTTAATTTGGCGAAGAAATACTAATTTTTAAACTTTGCGCTAAGGAAATATGTTGTTATATTGAGCATTGCTGAATAGTTACCTATTTTAATGCTTAAAACATCGAATACCTGTAAAAGCCATAGACATTCCATATTCATTTACTGCTTCTATTACATCCTGATCACGAACAGAGCCACCAGGTTGAATGATAGCTATTATACCAGCTTTATTAGCCTCATCAACACTATCTCTAAAAGGAAAAAAAGCATCAGAAATGACTGCTGCTCCTTTGGCTTCTTCCCCAGCTTGATCTAATGCTATCTTCATAGCTAGTATACGGCTAGTTTGACCTATTCCATAGCCGATAATCCTATCTTTTGTGGAAATTAAAATAGTATTAGACTTAATATGTTTAATGGCTTTCCAGCCAAATATTAAGGATTCTAATTCATCTTCACTTGGCGTTTTCTTGCTTACAATGTTTAAATTCGAAACTTTCACTTTTTCCATATTACGCTCTTGAACAAGAACGCCTCCCCCTACAATTTTCCTTAAATCGTAGTCTTCTCGGCAGTAACTAAACTTATCTAAAGAACTACATTTTAATAATCTAATGTTCTTCTTTTCTTGTAAAACATCTAAAGCCTCTTTGCTATAATCAGGAGCAATTACTGCTTCTACAAAAGTTTTAGTAATTTCCCCAGCAGTTTCCTCATCCACCATTCTATTGAAACCAAGAACACTTCCAAAAGCAGAAACAGGGTCAACTTGATAAGCTTTACGGTAAGCCTGAGCTAAAGTATTTCCAGTAGCAATTCCACAAGGATTAGTATGTTTAATTATTACCGCAATTATTTCATTATATTCTTTAGTAATTTCTAAAGCTGCATCAAGGTCTAAAATATTGTTAAAAGAAAGCTCTTTTCCATGAAGTTTTTCAGCATTAGTTACATTTGGTTCATTTTTAGGTATTTCTTTATAAAAAGCTGCTTTTTGATGAGGGTTTTCCCCATACCTCAAATCAGCAACTTTTTGATAACTTAAATTTAGAATTTCTGGAAAAACATTTTTATTATCTATAGAAACTTGTTGATATAAATATCGAGAAATAATAGCATCATAGTTAGCAGTATGCATAAAAGCTTTTGTAGCTAATTCAAAACTCATCTCTTGCGGTATTTTTCCTTGATTTTCGTCTAAAGTTTTTATTAATCTTTCATAATCATGAGGACTGGTCAAAGTAACTACATATCTAAAATTCTTAGCTGCTGCTCGAAGTAAAGCCACTCCCCCAATATCAATATTCTCAATAATCTTTTCCAAGTCATTAGTATTCTGGATTGTATCAGCAAAAGGATAAAGGCTTACAACTACTAAATCTATCGGTAATATATCATGAATATCTAATTGATTTAAATGCTTGTCTTCACGCTTGGCTAAAATTCCTCCATGAATTTTAGGATGCAAAGTTTTTACTCTTCCTTCTAAAATTTCAGGAAAACCAGTCAGTTCACTCACTAACTTTACTGGAATACCAGCGTCTTTAATAATAGATGCTGTGCCTCCAGTAGAAATAATTTCTACTCCTCTATCTGATAATAAATTAACTAAAGAAATTATTCCTCTCTTGTCAGAAATACTTATTAAAGCTCTGGTTACTTTGATCATAAATACTCCTTAACTTAATAATGTTTTCTTAGAATGAGGCAGTATTCCATAATAATCAGCTACTGTTTTTAAAGTAATCTTGCCATCTATCATATTTAAGCCTTCAGCTAAATCACGATTCTCTCGTAGGGCTTTTTTAACTCCTTTGCGAGCCATTTCTATAACAAAAGGCAAGGTAACATTGGTAAGAGCATAAGTAGCAGTTCTTCCTACGATTCCCGGAATATTAGTTACACAATAATGAACAATATTTTCTTTTATAAAAGTTGGTTTGGCATGAGTCGTAGGCTTGCTAGTCTCTAAGCAACCTCCTTGATCAATAGAAATATCCACAACTACGGAACCTGGTTGCATATTTTTCAACATTTCTTTTGTAATCAGTATTGGAGCCCGCTGGCCTCTATTTAGAACTGCTGTAATCACTAAATCAGCATCTTTTATTCTCTTTTCAATTTCATAATTATTAGCAATTACGGTTATAACATTTTTAGGCACCACCTTACTAATTTCCCGTAATTTATCTATATTAATATCCATTACCGTAACTAATGCTCCCAAATTGGAAGCCACCATAGTGGCATTAAACCCCGCTATACCTCCTCCAATAATTATCACTTTAGCTGGAGCTATTCCAGGAAGACCACTTATCAAGATTCCTTTTCCTCCGTTTATATTTTTTAAACACCTTGCTCCTTCTAATACTGACATTCTACCTGCAATCTCGCTCATGGGAGCAAGTAAAGGTAAAAAATGTTCTTTTGTCTGAACTGTTTCATAGGCAATACAGGTAATCTTTTTTTCCAATAAATCCATAGTTAATTCCTTAGAAGAAGCAAAATGAAAGAAAGCAAAAACTACCTGACCTTCTTTGAGCATTTCATATTCTTTGGGAAGAGGTTTTTTTACTTTTAAGATTAATTCACTCTCGTTATATAATTTCTCAGAAGTCTTTACTATAGTTGCTCCTTCCTTAAGATACTCTTCATCAGAAAAGCCACTTCCAACTCCAGCATTTTTTTCAATAATTACTTTACACTTCTTATTTACTAATGCCTGAACTCCTGCTGGTGTTATAGCCACTCGATACTCATTATCTTTAATTTCTTTGGGAATGCCAATAATCATTGAGTTTCCACCAATTTTTTATTTGTTTTCTAATTTCTTTAATAGCATTAAAGCTTTCTTGTTGCTAATAGCGTTCTTCAAATTTAATTTCTTTTTTATCTCTTCTTTGTAATTATTTCCAAACATTTCTTTTACTTGCATTAGCGGTGTTTTTTCCATTTGTTTATTCTCCTTTAATAGTATTATAATAGTATTAATTTAACCTGAGTTCGATTTAAATATAAGTTTAATGGTTAATACTTTTCGTTAAGATTTTAATTTGGCGAAGAAATATTAAGTCTTAAACTAAAATAAAGGAACATATTCTTATGTCGAACTCAGGTTATTTTAACAATCAATTAAATTTATTATAATTTAATATAAAGTCTTTCCGTTTTCAACAATAATCTGCTCTTTTCCATCTAAAAATGTAGCCTTTAAGGTAGGATTAAATATTATATAATCTTGGTGGAAATTAGCTTTAATTCTTCCCCCAAAAGCACTGTTATCTCCGAAAGCTATATGTATAGTACCTTTTATTTTTTCGCTTTCTATAATATTATCTATTTTCGTAGCTTTTTCATTAGTTCCAATACCTAATTCCGCTACTTTTGAAGAATTATATTCACTGTGAAATTTTTCATTTAAAAAGCGTTTATACTTATCTTTCCCTTGTATGTCTACTACTTCCCCCTTTTTTATGATAAGTTCTATGGGTGACTTTAATTTAAAAGTTGGAGCCCACTCTATTACTAGTTTTCCCTCTGTTAATCCTTCGTTTGGAGCAAGGTATACTTCTCCTGCAGGTAGATTTCCAAAAGAACCTGGCTTATTTAATATGCCCGTATCAGAAAATACCTTTCTGTCTTTAGTATTAAGCCTTAAAAAAGTCCCATTGGGAGATGTTACAATCATCTCCTTAGTATTTGAAAGTAGATTGGATAGTCTTAAAGTTTCTTTTTCTAGACTTTCCCAATTTATATTTAAAGAAGTAAAAAGCATTTCTGGCTCAAATAAGGGCATACTAGCAAATCTAGTCTCAGCAAAATTTACTAATAAATCTCGAAATTTCGTATGACTGGTAGAATAATTTGCCAAGCCAATTATTACTTCCACCACTTCTTTTCTATATCTTTTTACTATATTTTCAACATAATTAATGATTCTTTTGTCTTTTGTCTTATTAATAATCTTTGCAAAAAAACCTTTCTCTTCTATAGCATTATAAATACTCTTTCCAAAAGCAACCTCCCATAATTCTTTAGGAGGTTCGCAACCATGATATTTTAATTCTTCGTACTCTAAGTAACTTGCTTTTCCATAATCCTTAGCTATCTCATAAACTTTCCAAGCAATTTTCTGAAGAGATTTTCTTCTTACAAATTCCTTATGAGTTATTTTATCTAATTCTTTTGTGCTTATTAAATCTGTAAAAATTAAAATACGTTCATTCTTTTTTATTCCTAAATTTATCTCTAATAAATTTTGTATAGCTTTGGCAATATTGTCCATAAGGTAAAATTAATATTCATTTTTATAGGAACTATATCATACAATTTAGTATATATAAATAAAAAAATAAACCCAAGTTTTGCGATTAAACCATTATTTTCTCTGTAGTCTTCATGATTCCTTTAAAATATTTTTTGGATAAAATAAATCTCTTGATAGCCTTTTAAATATTTTAATAATAGATTTGTAACTATTCAGCATAAATCTAAGTTTAAAAATTAGTATTTCTGAGCATTAATTGAAATTAGGAAAATATTTAATTTTTAAACTTCGCACTAAGGAAATATGTTGTTACATTGAACATTGCTGAATAGTTACATAAATTTAAAAATTAATATACTTATATAGCATTATTAAAGAAATAGATACTATAAATTCTTGACAAAAGCATCTATATAAAGTAAAGTTACTGAGGTATTAAAATGGGAGAATATTATGAACAAAGAAATACTTAAAGAATTTATGATTTTTATCAATCTTCAAGCTATTGTTTATTTTTTCTTCATTTTAGCTATGATTAATCTGTCTATTTTTTTAAAAAATACTTCTGAAACTTCTTATAAAGAATGGAAATATCTAAAAACAAGCCTTTTGGTTTTTACTGTTTGGGGCATTATAGTCTTCGTTAAAACAGTGTTTAGCATTGTCAATAAAACAGAAATGATCCTTTCATATATTTTAAATACAGAACCCTTAGTAATTTTAATAGCTTCAATTTTATTATTCCTAGGAATATATAAAGTCCATCAAAAGATGAAAAAAAGATTTATATAATTTTCTACTGCGGAGAGCATAATTTTGCTATCTTTAAATGTAAAACTTATTTGTTCTTTTCTAATCTTAACCTTTGGAATCCTTTCTTTTTATCTTATCTTTAAATCAAGAAAGATAAAAGAAGAAAATCCTACTTGGTTGTATTTCCAATTAATAATTACTTCTTTGCTTGTATTCTTGTTAATATATTCTTTAAATCAGATCATAAAGATAATTCCTCTGGTTATTAATAATGTTAAGATTAGCATTTATATTTCTTCTTTCATCTCTTCTTTATATATCTTTTTTTTAATTCTTGTCTCTATTTTAGCTTTTTTCTATAAAAAGATAAAGCTAATTTATTATGCTATTGAATTAGAAAAAATTAGATCTGATTTTGTAGCTAAAGTCTCTCATGAACTACGAACCCCCTTAACTTCTATTAAAGGCGCTACTAGATTAGTGACTGAAGAACAATATAACTTAGATGAACGACAAGTTAAATTAATGGAAATTATCAAACATAATACTGAAAGGTTAATTCGTTTAATTGATGACTTATTAGACCTCTCTAAGATAGAATCTGGTAAAATTGAACTTGTTTTAGAGCCAGTTAGTTTATTAGATATTACTAAGAAATCTATTCAGAGTTTAACACCCCTAGCTGAGAAAAAACATATTGCTTTATCCTTAGAATCTTTCAAAAAACCACCTAATATGTTTTTGGATAGAGTTCGCATAGAACAAGTTATAAATAATTTAATTGAAAATGCTATTAAATACACCCCTAACGGAGGCTGCATTAGTATAAACATAGAAGATAAAGAAAAAGATATCATTTGTTCTATAAGTGATACAGGAATAGGAATTCCTCCTCAAGATATTGGAAAAGTATTTACCGAGTTTCGTCGGTCATCTAAAGCTCTTTTGTATAAAGGTGAATCTGGTACTGGTTTAGGCCTTCCCATAACAAAAGGTATAATAAGAGCTCATAGAGGTAAAATTTGGGTAGAAAGTACAGTAGGGAAGGGAAGTAACTTTATTTTTAGCCTTCCTAAAGAAAAGCGAGCTATAAAGAGAAAATTATATTCTGAATTGGCTTTGCATTAACTTACTTCTTGCTCTTGAACTTTAACTACTTGAATAGAATTCTAAAATCTATGTAACTATTCAGCAATGTTCAATATAACAACATATTTCCTTAATGCTCAGAAATACTAATTTTTAAACTTAGATTTATGCTGAATAGTTACAAATCTATTATAATTTGAGGTAAAAAATCCTTGCAGGAATATAAATTATTAATAGTAGAAGATGAACCTGATATTGTAACTATAATCTTAATGTCCTTAAAGAAATATAATTTTGTCTATAAAATAGTAGATAATAGTAACTCAGCTCTATCCGAACTTCATAGCTTTCAACCTGATGGAGTACTTTTAGACCTTACATTAAATGGCACATTAGATGGGTTTAAGATATTCAAAAAAATAAAATCTGATCCAAATTTATGCGGTATTCCAGTTATAATATTATCCGCACGAGGACAACAAGCTGAAATTGAAAAGGGATATAAAATGAAAGCTGATATGTATATCACTAAACCCTTTGATCCTTTTGAGCTACCTAAAACGATTATTTCCGTTCTTGAAAAGAGAAAAAAATGAATCCTCAATATATTAAAATAATAATCTACTTATCACTCTTCTTATTTTCCCCTTTAACTATTTCTGCCGAAGAAGTTAGTAGAGATACAATTAATAAAAAACTAACAAGCCTTAACAATACTATAGCCAAAGCAATAGATATTACTAATCATAGTGAGACTCAAATTGCAAAAGAGTTGTTAAACAAAGCTATACAATTAAGAAATAATATAGAGTCACAAGCTCAAAAGGGTTTTTATACTCAAACAATATCTGATAATATTTCCAAAGCTTCAAGCTTAGCTAAAAAGTCTATTAACTTGGTAATAGTTAGAGAACTAATACCAAAAGAGCTTGCCAGAATAAAAGAAACCTTAAATAAATTTAAGATAGAAATAGATCAAAGTAATAACAAAAATGCCCAATCACTTTATCAAAAAGCTTGTCAGAACCAATCTTTGGCTTATAGCTCATACCAAGAAACAGAATACAGCCTTTCTCTAAAATATTTAAAGGAAGCTTCTATCTTAACTAAGAAACTGATAAATATTTTAAAAGCAGAAGAATATGCCCAGAAAAGATTAAACCAAGTCATTAATACTTTAAAAAGTAGTTATAAGGAAGTTTTAGCTTCTAAAAATAAAGGAGCTTATTATTATATTAAAAAAGCTATCTATCTATCTAAAGAAGCTTCCTCTCTAATAAAGACTAAAAAGTATGATGAATCTTTTGAAATAATTGAAGAAATAAAAAGCTGTATCAACAAGGCCAAAATATTTGCTAAAGGAAATAAGACTAGTCATTTTGACTCTCAGGAAATTTTAAAAGATTTAAAGTATTTAGAAGCAATTTATGCAAAAGCAGAAGCAGAAAACATGACTTTTCAGAATTTTAGAATTACGAAAATTTTCCAACAGGCAGAAACTTTAAAGAAAAATATTCATCTTAAAATCAACGAAAAACTTTTTGAGGAAGCTTATGAGAATCTCTATCAATGTCACTATCTAGTTCTTAAATCTCTGCATCTTTTAAAGAAAGAATCAATTATTTCTACTTCTACTGATGATAAAATCAAGAATTGCCATAATAATATTTTTGCAACAGAAACCTTAGTAAGAGAAAGTAAAGAAGAGGAAGCTTTTATTTTGCTATGGCAAGCTAAGGAGCTTCATACTAAAGCAAAAATTAACTTAGCCAGAGGTAAAAATTCTGAAGCACTAGAAGATTTAGAAAGAATTCCCGTATTAATTTCTAAAGCAGCTTATATTGCTAAAACTTCTATTAGACTTACTAAAAAATTAAACTGGAGAATTTCTCATTTAGAAAAACTTATCCATAAAACTGAAGATTATTTAAAAGAAGAACTTGATAAAGAAATAGCTAAAGAGATTAAAAATTTATTACAAAACGCCAAAGAATCTCGCATTAGAGCTAATATATTTTTAGCTCGTAGAGAAAAAGAAAAAGCTTTATATAATGTTAATGAAGGTTTAAAATATGCTCAAAAGGCTCTTTCTAATATCAATAAAAGTAATTTGTTAAATATAGAGGAAGAGGAAACAACTCGACTAGAACTAATTAGATTAGAAAATTTAATTTCTAAAGCTGAAAAAAAAGTTAATGAAATTAGTGATGATAAAGCCAAAAATGCTTTAGTAGATGCTAAAAAAATAGAATTAATAGCTTTAAAATTTTTTCAAGAAAAGAACTATAAAAAAACTTTAGAAAATATTAGAGTAGCATCTAATTTTGCATATAAAGCTATGGGAATAAAAGACGAAGAAAACACTAAGTTTAATGTTTTAGTAACAAAAATAAACCAACTAGATAAAGTCCTAATTAAAGCCCAAAGCATAAATAAAGAGAATACAAGCAAGGAAGCCAAAGAATTGTTAGATAAAGCTATTGAAATACACAAAAATGCTCTCACTTCTCTCTATGTAATCGAAGATTATAATCAAGCTGAAAAAGAAGTGAAAGAAGCTTTGAAATATAGTTTTTTGTCAATAGAAAAGGCTAAAAAGGGGAAAGAGGAAGATTTTGAAAGTATTGCTCAAAAACAGCTTAGACAAGGAAGAAAGATAATTGAAGAAGCTAAAAACGAAATAGTTTCTACTAAGAATAAAGAAGCGCGAAAAGTATTAAATTTAAGTGAAAAATATTTTAATATGGCCTTTGATTGTTTTAAGAATAAAGACTTTCAAAAAACAATTACCAATTTGGAGACATCAAAATCTTTTGCTATAAAAGCTATCAAATTAGCCCAAGAACAAATCAGTAAATAATTTGATCATATAGAAATCTTGTAATTATTCAGCAATGTTCAATATAACAACATATTTCCTTAGTGCGAAGTTTATGCTGAATAGTTACAAATAATGTTTATGAATAAATATGTCTTAATATTCTATTTTCTCTCATTTTTTATCCTTTTTTCTTCTTGTGGCTCTAAAAAAGCTATACTAAAGAAAGATTCACCATCTTTAGTTTCAAAAAATAACCATAAAAAAAACTTTCTAATTAAACCTAAATTAAAAGTAAAGACAGAAAAAAGATATAGCATCACTCAAGATCTATATAAAACAAGATTGTTTCTTTTTGAAAAATTATATCAATACAAAATGAATTATCAACTTGAGGAAAGTAGGATTATCCTTTTAGAAGCTAAAGAATTAAAAGATAAGTCGATTAAGTATTTTTTATTAGAAAATTACAAAAAAGCTAACTATTATATTTTAGAAGCCTTAGATTTATTGGAAAATCAATAATAGTGTAAGTAAGTACCCGTGCAAAAATAATTAGGTATTGTAACACACTTAACCCATCTTTACCACTAAATACAAATAAGTTTAATAATCCCAAGAGGTCAAGTTTTTTTATGGGCACTACAGATTTTAAATCTTA